>CAIUAC010000769.1 GCA_903896985.1 uncultured Sandaracinus sp. | reverse complement strand
CGGTGGTGGCGCCCGTCGTCGTCGCCGCGATGGCGATCCTGGTGCTCAGCGTCGCCGCGCTCAGCGTCGACGCCAGCGACCCCGTCTTTCAGGCGCAGCGCCATGCGGCGGACGCGCGCGCGGCTCGCTCCATCGCGCTCGCGCGGCGCGGCATACCCGCTGGTGGTCCGCTCGAGATGCTGGCGAACGACCCGTTGACGGGCGGCGCCGACGTCTTCGCGGCGCAGTGCGCGCGCTGTCATCTGCTCGACCTGAAGGGCGAGCGCTGGGCGCCGGAGCACACCGGCTTCGGGTCGCGCGCGTGGGTGCGTGGGCAACTGCACGACCCCAACGACGTTCGGTATTTTGGCCTCACGCGCCTCACGGCGATGCCCAGCCAGGATCGCCTCGGAGACGAGGCGCTGCGGAGCGTCGCCGAGTATCTCTTCTCGCTCGGTAGCGAACCGCAGGACCCGCCCTTCGACCGAGCGCTCGCGGCGCGGGGGGCGCGCGTGTTTCAGACGAAGTGCACGACCTGTCACACGCTCGACGGGGAGGGTGACTACCTCTCGGTCGGCGGCCCCGACATGACGGGCTACGCCTCGCGGGCCTGGCTTGCGCGCCGAATCTCCGTCGGCGCGAGCACGCACGGGCGAGCGAGCGTGGCCAGCGGCGGCTTCCGCGTGCTCAGCGCGCGCGACGTGCGCGTGCTCGCTGCGTATCTACGCCTACAACGGTTCGCGCAGCCTTCGACGGGTCCGCTCGTCCCGCCGCTCACTCCCGCGCAGCGGGCCGCGCTCGCAGCCCATCAGGCTTCGGCGCGCGCCGCACGGCGCTGAGCCTGCAGCCCGCGCGGCGACTCAGACGAGCCGCCGCGTGCCCATCGGCGGCGTGACCGGCGCGAGCGAGCGAAGGTAGGTGGCGATCTTCTGCGCGTCCGCGTCCCCGTCGCGCTCGCGCATCACCACGCGCACCGCAACCTCGATCCAGTCGGCGGGCGGCTTGCCGTCCCATGCCGCTGCCCAGACCTTCGCGTCGTCGATCGACTGGATTCGCATCACTGTCCTCCCGCGCCAGCATAGTCGGACCGATGCTTGATGTGCGAAACCATCGTCCCGCTCACAGGACTGAGCGTAGCGTCAGTACGGGGCAGTGCGCGTGCCGCACGACGCGCTCCGCGACCGAGCCGATCAGCATGCGCGCGAGCCCGCTGCGCCCGTGGGTGGCGATCACGATCAGGTCGATCTGCTCCTTCTCCGCGTAGTGGCAGAGGCTGTCCGCGGCGTTCTTGCCGAGGATCAGCGCGACCTTGACGTTGGGGACGTCGGCGAGCTTCTCGTCGCGTATGCGCTCGAGCTCGGCGTGCAGGCGACGCTCGTAGTCCTGCTCGACCTCGAATTGGGCCGAGCTGCTCAGCTGAGAGGCGACCATCGGAGTCAGCGGCGCGGGGTCGAATACGTGCGCCAGCGTCACGTTGGCGCCGAAGGACTTCGCGAGCATCGCCGCCGCGTCGATGGCCAGCAGGGAGGCGGGGGAGAAGTCCGTCGAGACGAGGAGGTTCTGGGTCAGCGTCGGCATGGGGGCTCCTGGAACGGTGAGGTTCAATGCGGGTCGAGCGGAGTGTCGAGCGGGTCGTCGAGCGAGAGCGCTCCTCGGGGCGCGTCCTCGAGGCGGACGTGAGCATTCGCGTCGCTTCGCGCGACGAGCACACTTCCATCG
>CAIUAC010000768.1 GCA_903896985.1 uncultured Sandaracinus sp. | reverse complement strand
CCGCCGCCGCCGCCGCCGCCATCATCGAAGGAGTCGACGTGCGCCCCGCCAGCCCCGCCAGCGGCGCCCGTCCCGTTGAGCGCGGCTCCACCGCCGCCCGTGCCTCCGCCCGGCCCCGGGCGCCCTTGGTCCGCCGAGACGTCGATCGTCCCCTCGACGTCGATGTCTCCCGACGCGAGCACGACGAGCGGATGCGCGCCCGCCGGCATCAGCGTCCCGCCGGTGCGCACGCGCAGGTTCCTGACGATCAGCACGCAGAGCGACGGCCCGCCCGCCTGCGCGACGAGGTGCGTCGCGACGCCCTCGACCTCGCAGGTATCGGCGTTCAGGAGCATCACCTCACCCGCGCCGACGTCGAGGTCTGCCGTGCCGATCGCGAAGGAATCCGCCGACACATTCGACGGCACGAACTGCGCGCAGCGCGTCGCGGCGCCCATGGCGCAGCCGAGCGGACAAGCCGTGCGCTGCTCCCGCCCGCCGACGCACTCGATCAGCTCGCCCTCGACGCAGCGCGTCGCGCCGCTGCACGGCGGGCCGCCCAGATCGACCTCGACGACGGGCCCGAGATCCTGCGAGCCGAGGTCCCGCGCGCCGAGGTCCACGTGGATGACCGGCCCCGCGTCGGGAGACTCCATCGCGGGCGGCAAGCTGCCGACATCCGAGTGGACGATCGCGCTGCAGGCCGCGAGGGGAAACAGCGCGAGGAGCGAGAGAGAGATCCGCGAGAAAGCGACGGCGAAGCGGAAAGACATGAAATTCTCCTTCGCACACCAGCGAGTAGCCACCGCCAGGGTAGCAGACACGAGCCGCGGGCGGCGCGCGCTCGGCTATGCTCGGCCGCCATGAAGCTCCTCGTGCTCAACACCGGCTCCACGTCCGTCAAGTACCAGCTCTACGAGATGGACACCGAGACGCGCCTCGCCGTCGGGCGGATCGAGCGCGTCGGCTCAGCGGAGTCGTTGCTCGTGTACGAGGGGCCCGACGGCGCGAGCGTGAAGGAGCCGTGCGCCGCGCCCGACGCGCGCGCTGCGATCGGGCAAATCCTCGCGCTGCTGCTGCGCGAGGGCGGACCCGTCGCGCGCCTCGAGGAGATCGAGGCCGTCGGGCATCGCGTCGTGCACGGCGGCGAGCGGCTCGTCCGCCCCGTCGTGGTCGACGACGAGGTGCGCCGCATCATCGCCGAGTGCGCCGAGTACGCGCCGCTGCACAACCCGCCCGCGCTCGTCGGGCTCGACGCGGCGACCGCGGCGCTGCCCGGGGTCCCGCAGGTCGCAGTGTTCGACACCGCGTTTCACGCGGAGCTGCCCGCGCACGCGTACTCCTACGCGCTGCCGCACGCGCTCTACCTCGAGCGCGGCGTGCGTCGCTATGGCTTTCACGGGCCGAGCCATCAGTTCATGTCGCTCGCCGCCGCGGCGCACCTCGGGACCGACGTCGCGCGCCTGCGGCTGATCACCTGTCATCTCGGCGGCGGCGCGAGCATCTCCGCCATCGAGGGCGGGCACTCGGTCGACACCTCGATGGGCATGACGCCGCTCGAGGGGCTCGTGATGGGCACGCGCGCGGGCGACCTCGACCCCGCGATCCTGCTGATGCTGCTGCGCCGCGGCATGAGCCCCGAGGAGCTCGACACGATGCTCAACAAGCGCTCCGGGCTCGCGGGGCTGAGCGGCATCGCGAGCGGCGACTACCGCGACATCGAGCGCGCGGCGAACGGCGGCGAGGTGCACGCGCGCCTCGCGATCGACGTGTTCACGCACCGCCTCCGCAAGTACATCGGCGCCTACGCGGCGGTGCTCGGCGGCGCGGACGCGCTCGTCTTCACGGGCGGCATCGGCGAGAACAGCGCGAGCCTCCGCGCGGCGGTCTGCGAGGGCCTGCTCTACATGGGCGTCTCGCTCGACGCGGCGCTCAACGCGAGCGCGGCGCCCGGCAAACACGGGGGCATCGTCGACGTCAGCGCAGAGCGCGCGCCGACCCGCGTCCTCGTCGTCGCGACGGAAGAGGAGCGCATGATCGCGCGCGAGGTCGTGCGCTGCCTGCGCGGGCCGACCGCGGCGGTGCGCAGCATCCAAGCCAAGCCGATCCCCGTCGGCGTCAGCGTGCGGTTGTACGCCCCCGCCGCCGCGATGCCGCAGCAGAACAGGTGCGCCGCGTGCGCGGCGAAGCCGTGGTTGCAACTCTTGCGCGTGTCGTCATATTCCCACAGCGTGCCCGTCAGCTCCGCCATGCGCAGGTAGTAGGCGCGGGCCTCGGTAAACATCTTCGCCGTCAGGCCGTAGCGCGGCAGCAGGTCCATGCGTAAATAGTTCCCGATGATGGCGTTGGCCTTGTGGATCTCCGGCCAGACCTGGGTGGCATCGCGCTGCGGGCCGAACTCCTCGCACAGCCGCCGCCAGAGCTGCGGGTGTGTCCGGGGCGTGGCGAGGTCGAAGTAGAACGCCATGTACTGGCACAGCTCCGTCCGGTTGGTGGTGAGGCACAACTCGCCGTTCCTGCGCACGGCATTATCCACGAAAAATTCGCCGCGGCCGGACTGCGCGAGGATCGCCTGTTTCACCTTGCGCGCCTCGTCGGCCAGCGCGGGCAGGTGGTAGAGACGGCCTGCCGCTTCCAGCGCTCCGGCGTATTCCATGTTGGAGGGATAGCTCACGTCCTGCACGAAGGTGTTGGCGGCGGACCATTCGAGGAACACCCAGCTGTCGAGCTTCTCCAGCAGACCGTCGGAGTTGCGGAACTTCTCGAAGTACTCGAACAGCTTCAGCACCTTCGGGCGGAGGGCCTCCACCAGCGCGCGGTCGCCGCTGCGCGCGT
>CAIUAC010000767.1 GCA_903896985.1 uncultured Sandaracinus sp. | reverse complement strand
GGCGAGAGCTTCGAATGAGCCGAGAAAGACTACGAGCTTCGGTCGCAACCGCGTTCGCCTTCACCGCGGTGGGCGTCATCCTCTTCGTGGGGCTCTCGTCCTTCGGGATCTGGGACCCGTGGGAGCTGAACGCCGCCGACGAGGCGCGCACGTTGTCAGAAGGAGGCGCCGTCACGCTGACGGAGCCGCCGGTGACCGCGCACCTCGTCGCGTGGGGCTTCCGCACCTTCGGCGTGCACGAGTGGGCGGGCCGGCTGCCGATGAGCCTGGCTGGGCTGCTCGCGCTCGGGCTCGGCTTCCTGCTGGTGTGGCGCTTCGCCGGGCTCCGGGCGGGCGCGTACACCGTCCTCGTCGCCGGCACGACGCCGCTGTTCCTGTTCAACGCTCGGCAGATGCTCGGGCACGCCCCGACGCTCGCCGCGCAGACGCTCGTCGGGCTCGCCGCGGCGTTCGCGGTGTTCCTGCCCTCCTCGGAGAAGGCCGCCCCGCAGCGCCGGACGATCGACACCGCGCTCTGGCTCGCGCTCCTCGGCGTCGCGGTCCTGCTCGCGGCCAAGACGGGCGGCGTGCTCGTCGGCGTGCTGCCGCCGCTCGCCGCGGTCGCCATCGCCGCCGGGATCGACGGCGCGCTCCTGCGGCCGAAGACCGACCTCCGCCGCGCCATCGCCGGCTACGTGGTCGTCGCGCTGACGGTCGCCCTCGCCGCGCTGGTCGTGCGCGCCGTCTTCGCGGATCAAGCGGGCTACACCGACTGGGTCGGCGGCACCCCGCGCGGCGGGACGGCGCCGACCTTCGACCGCGCCATCGACTCGCTCTTTCACGCGTTCGCTCCGTGGAGCGCGGTGCTGCCGCTCGCCATCGGCGCGATGCTGATCGGCACGCGCGCCCCCCGCGCGGGTGACGCCCCCGTGGTGCGCGACGGCGGCACGATGTTCCCCGGCACCGAAGAGCGGGCGCTGCGCCTCGTGCTCGTGCTCTGGGCGACCTTCGGCTACGGCGCGGAGACGCTCTTCGAGTCCCGCTACGGCGCGACGACCTTCATGCCGGTGCTCGCCGCGGGCGCGATCGTCGCGCTCTTTCTCCGCGACCTCGAGCGGAGCGGGCGCGGCTCCTGGGCCGCCGGGCTCACCGTCGCCCTGCTCGCCGGGCTGATCCTCCGCGACTACGCGCTCTACCCCGGCACCCCGATCGAGGGCCTCGCGGCCGGCGACATCACGGTGCCCGAGGTCTTCAACGTCTCGACAGGCTCCCTCGCCGCGCCGAAGCGCGCCTGGGCCGTCGTCATCCTGCTCTTCGCCGGGCTCGCGTTCTTCGGCATCGGCGCGAACGCCGAGGAGACCCCGCTCGACCTGCTCGCGCCGTACCGCATGGTCCGGGCGCAGTGGAAGAAGCCCCTCGGCTACAAGCTCTGGCTGGTCTCCTTCGGGGTGCTGCTGCTCGCGGTGCTCGTCTTCGGCGGGCTCTGCGCGCTGGTCGGCCCGCGCCTCGGGCTGACGTCGATCGTCGTCAAGGTCGGCAAGCGCCTGCTGCTGCTGCCGCTCCTCGTGCCCGTCGGCGCGCTCGCCGCGCAGGTCCTGCCGTGGACGGCGGCGCGGCTCGGGCAGCTGCGCCTCTGGCCGATGCTCTTCGCGGCGGCGCTGTTCGGCGCGTACGCGTCGCAGGGCTTTCTGCCGGCGCTCTCTTCGCACCTCTCCCCGCGCGAGGTCTACGACACGTACAACGCCGCGGCGCGCCCCGGGGAGCCCCTCGCCGAGTACCGCGTCGGCGGGCGCTCCGCGACGTACTACGCGCGCGGCGAGGTCCGGGAGATCACGAGCCAGCCGCTGCTGCTCGCCTACCTCGCCGAGTCGGGGCGCCGCTGGGCCGCCTTCCCCGCGGACGAGCTTCCGGCGATCGACCGCGCCTTCCGGCAGCGCACGCAGCGCCACCTCTTCGTCGCCGACGCCCGCAGCGCGCGCGTCGTGCTCGCCGCGAACGAGCCGGTGACGGGCCAAGAGAACCAGAACTTCCTCGCGAAGTACGTCCTCGCCGCGCCGCCCCGCATGCAGCACCCGGTGGGCGCGTCCTTCGATGACAAGATCGAGCTGGTCGGCTACGACCTCGAGCTGCCGCACGGCAGCTACGTCGGCGCGGGCGAGTCCTTCAAGATCACCTGGTACTGGCGCGCGCTCCGCGCCGTGCCGGGCGGCTATCAGATCTTCCTCCACATCGACGGCCAAGGGCAGCGCCTCAACGGCGACCACGAGCCCGTCGACGGCAAGTACCCGACGCGCCTCTGGGACGTCGGCGACGTCGTCGTGGACGAGCAGACGCTCTCGGTGCCCGCCAACTACCGCCCCGGCGAGTACACGCTGTTCATCGGCTTCTACAGCGGCGAGACGCGCCTCTCGATCGTGCGCGGCCCGAAGGACGACGCCAACCGTGTCCCCGCGGGCATCGTGCGTGTACGCTGAGCGCCATGACCGACGACGGCGACAACGGACGTGACTCAGGCGCCGACCGACGCAGCCACGAGCGCTTCGACACGTCGATCCAGGTGGACTACGCGAGCGGAGAGACGTTCCTCTTCTCGTACATCACCAACATCAGCGAGATGGGCATCTTCATCCGCTCCGACGCGCCCGCGCCGCGCGGCGCCGTGCTGACGCTGCGCTTCGGCGCACCGGGCGGCTCAGCGCTGGAGATCGTCGGCGAGGTCACCTGGGTGAACCGCGTGCGCCCCGACGGTGAGAACCTCAACCCGGGCATGGGCGTGCGCTTCCGCGACCTCAGCCCGGAGGCGCGCGAGCAGGTCGTCGAGCTGGTGCGGACGATCGCGTACCTCCGCGACGAAGACACCAGCCAAGCCGACTGAGCGGCGCGCGCCGCCCACCGCGCGCGCTCACCGCACCCCGCCGACGCGCGTCAGGACGGCAGCGCGAAGTTCCAACGGGGCGCCGAGGAGCCACCCGTCAGCAACGGCGCCGCCGCGACGAGCCGCTCGGGCTCGAGCTCGAGGAGCCCGTCCGCCTCGTCGAGGAAGCACGCCACCGTCTCGAGCACGGTGAGGATGTTGGTGCGATCGTCGTACTCCTCCTCGTAGACGACAGGCATATCCACCCAGGCGATGCCGGACTCGACCGCGCCCCGGCACGCCGCAGGGAGCGGCGGCGGTAGCCCGAGGAGCGCCTCGGAGAGCTGCGCGTACTCGCCCTCGCTCGCGTCGAAGGACACGCCCATCCCGCTGCGTCCGACCTCGCCCCGGCGCCGCCCGAGCGACGCGCGCGCGACGCACGCGGTCAGCACGACGTCCACTGAGGCGCCCTGCCCTCCCGGCGGCGTCAGCGAGACGAGCAGCTCCGCGCCCGGCTCGAGCGGATAGATCGTCTCGATCCACGCGCCGAACGGCGAGAGATCCGTCAGCGTGTGCGTGACCGTGTCGTCGAACGCCTCCGCGAGGACCTCACACACCATCTGCACCGAGCGGCGCAGGGCGCGGCGATCTCCAGGCTGGACCTCGAGCGCACCGACGGTGCTGCTCGCGACAGGGCTTCTTGCGGTCACGACGTCCTCCGGGGGGTTGTTGCCTACATCCTACGACATAGGCGCCAGCTTCCCCAGAAACCGACGCGCGCGGACAGCGCGGCGGGGGCGCCGCTACTTCGCCGTGAGCGCGGGGCCCGCGCGATCGAGCGCGTAGCGCCCCCCGGACCACGTCGCGGGGTAGGCGCGCAGCGAGGTGCGGTCGACCTCGTAGACCCACACCGACTGATGGTGCCGGTCGGTGGCGCTGCCTGCGCAGAAGATCGCCGGGCGCTGCGCCGTGCGCGGCAGCGCGAAGCGCTCGTGCAGGTGCCCGTGGACGAGCACCGTGCGCGCCCGCGAGCCGATCGCCGACAGCAGCGCGTCCGCGTTGACGAGGCCGTGCCACGCCTTGTCCGGGCGCCCATCGGGTCGGAACGGCGCGTAGTGCGTCGCGACGAGCACGAAGCGATCGCTGACGCGCGCGTCGTCGAGCGCGCGCCGAAGCGCGGCGAGCTGCGCCGTCGGGACCTGACCGCTCGAGCGCCAGAGCTGCGGGTTCGGGCGCGCGCTGTTGACGCAGACGACCGCCGCGTCGTCGCCGAGCAGGCGCACGAGGGGCCAAGGCCCGTCGACGGCGAGGTCCGGCAGATCGCTCGAGAGCAGCCCATCGAACGCGCGCTCGAAGCGCTGCTCGAGCGCGCCGCTCTCGACGTAGACGTCGTGGTTGCCGGGCACCGTCGCGAAGCCGAGGGGCCGGCGCGTCAGCGGCGCGATCGCCTCACGCGCGAGCCCGAGCTCGGGGACCGTGCCGAGCGCGGTGTAGTCCCCTGTGCAGACGACCGCGTCGAGCGCCTCGCGCGCGGCGAACTCGGCGAGCGCGGCGACCTGCTCGCGCGCCTCGAGGAAGCGCCGGCGCCGGCGAAGCAGGAGGTTCGCGGCGCCGAGGAGGCGCTTCGGCTCGAGGTCGGCCGCGGGGAGATCGCCGACCGGGACGCTGAGATGGACGTCGCTGAAGTGGAGGATTCGGAGCACGGGCGCCCGACGATAGCAGCGCGCTGCGTCGGGCGCCGCGTCAGCTCACGGAGCCACGGGCGCGGCAGCCGCGGGGTCCGCGACGGCGGGCGACGCGGGCGTCAGCGAGGCGAGCAGGGCGTCGAAGGCGACGCGCGCGCTCTCGACCGTCGCGGTCGGGCCGGTCAGCTTGAAGAAGACCATGCCCCCGGGCCCTTCGACGATCGCGCCGAGGAGCTTGCTCGCCGCCGCCGGGGCCGCCTCGGGCGCGCCGGGCATCGCGGCGGCCATCGAGCCAGTCGCTTCGACCGTGGTCACCGCGAGGGCGCCGACCGTGCGGTGCGCGATCACCGGGACGACGGGTGCGCCGCCAGCGCCGGTGAACTGACCGGCCCAGCGGTCGACGTTGTCCTGCACGCTGCCGCCCGCGCCAGCGCCGAAGTGGAAGACCGCGAGCACGGCCTCGGCCGCGCCGCCTACACCGACGACGCCGTACTCCGCGGCGCGCATCGACCCGGCCGGGAGCGCGTGCGCGACGAGCGGCGCGGCGGCGGTCCAGGTGAGGCCGCCCGCGAGGGGAGCGCCCGTCGGCGCCGGTCCAGGGACCGCGTCGGTCGAAGGGGCGCCCATCGCGGGGTGTCCCGGGGGAAGCGCGGCGTTCGGGTCGACGGGGCCCGGAGCGGTCGGTGCGGCTTGGGCCGCGACCGCGGTGGCGTGGCCGCTGGGGGGCGGCGGATTGGCAGGCTCGTAGCCACGTGTGCACCCGAGAGCACTGACCGAGGCGAGCACGAGCGCACTGCGAACGATGGTCGGGAGGAGTTGCATGCCCGCGTCTCTAGCGCGAAGTCTCGAAATGCGCGACCGCGTTTTCGCACGCTCTCGGCCTCGCGCTGGCACGTCAACCGCATGGCGTCAGGGGAACATCGCGACGCCTCGGAGGCCGGCGTCCTCGTTGAAGCCCAGGCGCACGTTCAGGCACTGCACGGCCTGCCCCGACGCGCCCTTGCCGAGGTTGTCGATCGCCGCCATGGCGACGATCGTCCCAGTGCGCTCGTCGCGCGCGTAGGCGACGTGCGCCCGGGCGCTCCCGCGGACCCAGAGCGTGTCCGGATGGCTGCCAGGCTCGAGCACGCTGACGACCGGCGAGCCGGCGTAGAGCGCGCGGGCAGCCTCCGTGCAGCGTGCGGCCGTCGTGCCCTCGTCGACGGCGATCGCGTACGCCGTCGCGAGGATGCCGCGGGTCATCGGCACGAGGTGCGGCGTGAAGACCACGCGAATTGCCTCACCCGCGACGCGGGAGAGCTCCTGCTCGATCTCCGGCGTGTGGCGGTGCTGCCCACCGGCCTTGTAGGCGCGGATCCCCTCGCTCGTCTCGGGGAAGTGCGTGTTCGGCAGAGGCGATCGCCCCGCCCCGGAGACGCCCGTCTTCGCGTCGATCACGAGGCCCTTGGTGAGCACGAGGCGCTCTCGAAGCAGCGGCGCGAGCGCCAGCGTGCTCGCCGTCGGGAAGCAGCCCGGCACCGCGATCAAGTCCGCCGTGCGCAGCGCCTCGCGGTGCAGCTCCGGCAAGCCGTAGACGGCGTCCTTCGCGAGCTCCGGCGCGTGGTCCGCGCCGTACCACTCGGCGTGCACGGCGCGATCGTGGAGGCGGAAGTCCGCGCTCAGGTCGAGCACGAGCACGCCGCGCGCGCGGAGCTCCTTGGCGACGGCCGCCGCGGCGCCATGCGGGAGCGCGAGGAAAGCGACGTCCGCGTGCGCCCGCACATCGTCGGCGTCGAACGCGGCGATCGTCCCGTCGAGCACGCCATGGAAGCTCGGCAGCACCTGCGCGATCGGCTGCCCCGCCTTGCCGTGCCCGACGACCCGCGTGACCTGCACCTGCGGGTGCCCGAGGAGCAGCCGCAGCAGCTCCGCGCCCGTGTACCCCGTCGCCCCGATGACCGCGACCCGCACCTTGTCCACGCAGACCTCCTAGAGCGTCACCACCAGAACGACGACAGCCCGGCGCTCCGTGAGGAGCCCGGGCCGACGAGGGAGGAACGCGATCGCTCGCGCTCGGCGCTCAGCGCTTGCTGAACTGGAACTTACGACGCGCGCCCGGCTGACCGGGCTTCTTGCGCTCGACCTTGCGGGAGTCGCGCGTGAGGAAGCCAGCCTTCTTGAGCACGGGGCGGAGGCCCGCGTCGATGTTGAGCAGCGCGCGCGAGATGCCGTGACGCACGGCCTCGGCCTGCGCGCTCACGCCGCCGCCGCAGACGTTCGCTTCGACGTCGAACTTGCCGACCTTCTCGACAGCCTCGAACGCCTGCGCGACGACCATCTGCGAGGTCTCGCGGGGGAAGTAGTCGGGAAGCGTGCGGCCGTTGACCAGCACGGCGCCCGTGCCGTCCTTGATGAAGACGCGCGCAATCGCGCACTTGCGCTTGCCCGTGCCGTAGAAGCGTCCGTGAATCATTGCCGGGGGCATCGTGGGTCTCGTCTCGTCAGAAGTGAGGTCGGGGATACGGGAGAGTGAGCGGCGCTCACGCCGGGAACGGTGCGGGCTGCTGCGCGGCGTGCGGATGCGTCGGGCCTGCGTAGACCTTCAGCTTCGTGTGCATCTGCCGGCCGAGGACGTTCTTCGGGAGCATTCCCTTGACGGCCTTCTCGATGACGAACTCGGGCTTGCGCTGCATCAGCAGGCGATACGACTCCTGCTTGAAGCCGGTCGGGATGCCCGAGTGATGATAGTAGAACTTCGTGTCGAGCTTGCCGCCGGTCAGGCCGACCTTCTCGGCGTTGACGACGATGACGAAGTCACCGGCGTCCATGTGCGGCGTGAACTCGGGGCGGTGCTTGCCGCGGAGGACCGTGGCGATGCGCGACGCGAGGCGGCCGAGCGGGATGCCGGTCGCATCCACCACGAACCAGCGGTGGGTGGTTTCCAGGGGCTTGGCAATGAAGCTCGCGTTCGGGGTGCTCATCGTCGTCACGCTTCTCGATGGAGGCCCGTGAGGGCACTCGATGGATGTGTCCGTCGCCGGGCAGCATCCTAGGGGGTGCGCCCGGAGGGGGCGCGAAGGGAGCGGAGATGTACGCCGGGGGTCTGGGGCTGTCAAGCGTGGGGACGGCAGCGAGCGGATGACGAAGGCGTGAGCCGCGGCGCGCGGGACGGGGGCGCGGGCGGCTCCGAGCGGCGCGAACGCGTGAATGCGGCCGCGGCCAAAGCCGTCTACGATGGTGCCATGGACGACCGCCGCCGCGCCTCGACTCTGCAAGCCAGCCGCCTCTCGACGGGGCGCATGCTGCGCGGCCTCGCGGCGATCGCCCTCGCGCCGATGATGGCCGCGACGCTCTCGGCGGTGCCGGCGCACGCCGCGCCGCGGGTCGCGCTGAGCCCGGAGCCCGTGGCCCGCGCGGCGCAAGCGCGCGGACGGATCTCGTGCCGCATCACCGAGAACGGCGGCGCGGCCTCCGGCACGATCACGATCTCGAAGGGCGGTCAGGAGGTGTCCACCGGGGCCTGCGGCGCGCCGATCGCCGTCCCCGCGGGCGCCTACGAGGTCGTGCTCGGCCTCGACGGCGCGATCGATCGCCCCGAGAGGACGCTGCAGGTGACCGTCGCGCCTGGGGCGACGGGCCTCGCTGCGGCGGACTTTCAGACGGCGATCCTCGAGGTCCGCATCGAAGCGGGCGGGCGGCGCGCGGCGGGCATGGCGACGATCTTCCGCAACGGCGAGCGCGTCGGCACGCTCGGCAGCGGCGTCTCGGGGCACCTCAGCGCCGGGACCTACGACATCGTGGCGAAGTACCGGAACTCCGAGCAGCGCTTCGACGCGGTGACGCTCGCGCCCGGTGAGCGCCGCGCGCTCTCTGCGACCTTCTGACGATCTGTTACCTTCCGCGCTCCGATGCCGAGCGCTGCCGAAGATCAGAAGCCGTCCGGGCGCCTCGCGACCTACGAGCCGAACGGCATCCTGCGCTGGTTCTACCGCCGCTTCTTCTCGCACCTGACGGTCGACGAGAAGTGGAGCGGCGCCGTCCGCGACGCGGCGAGCCGCGGCGTCGTCGTGTATGTGATGCGCTCGCTGTCGGTGCTCGACTTCCTCTGCCTCGACTGGCTGCTCAAGCAGTTCGGGCTGCCGATCGTGCGCTTCGTCAACGACCTCGGGCTGTGGATCCTCGAGCCGTTCGGCAAGGGCGAGCGCCGGCTCAGCCTCCGCCGGCAGATCCCGGAGGACAGAGCCCTCGAGACGGTCGTCAGCTCGCGCGCGAGCGCCCTGCTCTTTCTGCGCAAGCCGCCCGCGCTCGGCAGGGACACGCGCAAAGGCGAGCGGATCGAGGTCGACCTGATCCGCACGCTCGTCGAGGCGCAGCGGAAGATCGCCGAGCCGATCTTGCTGCTGCCGCAGACCTTCGTGTGGTCGAAGCTGCCGCCGAACAAGCGGCGCACGCTGCTCGACCTCGTGTTCGGTCCGAGCGAGTGGCCCGGGCGCCTGCGCGTCTTCTTTCAGTTCCTGCTCAACTACCGGAACGCGCTGCTGCGCTCGGGTGAGCCCTTCGATCTGAAGGCGTTCCTCGAGTCGCACCAAGAGCTGACGGACACGGAGGCCGCCGACAAGGTGCGGTATGCGCTCCTGCGGCGCATCGAGCGCGAGCGCGCGGTCGTCATCGGGCCGAGCGCCAAGACGCCGTTCCGGATCCGCGAGGAGATCCTGCGCAGCCCGCGCGTCAGGAAGCACATCGAGAGCGCGGCGCGAACGAGCAAGAAGAGCGTCCCCGCGATGACGCGCGAGGCGGACAAGGAGCTGCGGCGGCTCTGCGCGTCGCCCGACCCGATCGTCGTCGCGATGTACCACGTGGTGCTCGACTGGATCTGGCACCGCATCTACGACGGACTCGTCATCGACAAAGAGGGCATCGAGCGCGTCCGCGCGGCGGCCCGCACGGGCAACCTGATCCTCGTGCCGAGCCACAAGAGTCACATCGACTACCTCGTGCTCTCGGACGTCTTCTACACGAACGCGATGTCGACGCCGCTGATCGCGGCGGGCGAGAACCTCGGCTTCTGGCCGATCGGGCCGGTGTTTCGGCGCGGCGGCGCGTTCTTCATCAAGCGCAGCTTCAAGGGCAAGAAGCTCTACACGGCGCTCGTCGACGCCTACATCCGCAAGGTGATGGTCGAGGGCTTCTCGATCGAGCTCTTCGTGGAGGGCGGGCGCTCGCGCACCGGCAAGCTGCTCGCGCCGAAGCTCGGGCTGCTCTCGATGATCATCGACGCGGCGCTCGAGCTGCGGCAGCGGCCGACGTACTTCGTGCCGATCAGCGTGGGCTACGAGCGGATCATCGAGGAGCGCTCGTACGTGCATGAGCTCGGCGGCGGCGAGAAGAAGGCGGAGAACGCGGTCGGGCTCCTGAACTCCTCGAAGACGCTCCGCTCGCGCTACGGGCGGCTCTACATTCAGTTCGGCGAGGTGCTCAAGTTCGACGACATCGTGCGCGAGGTCGCGGGCGTCGACGCGGACACGGGCGAGCTCAACCGCGACCTCACGCCGCCGCAGCGCCGCGGGCTGGTGCAGCGGGTCGCCCATCAGATCACGCACGAGATCGATCGCGTGACGATCGCGACGCCCGCGGCGCTCGTCGCGACGGCGCTCCTGACCAACCGACACCGCGGCATCGTCGAGAAGGACCTCGTCGAGCAGGCGCGCACGCTCCTCTCGACGCTCGAGCGCCTCGGCGCACCGCTCGCGCCGCCGATCCTCGACGCGAACGGGCAGCTGCGCGAGGAGGCGGTGCGCGAGACGATCCATCTCTTTCTCGACGCGAAGCTGATCGTCGAGCATCGGGCGGACGGGACGCACTCTGCGGAGCCGATCTACAGCGTGCCGCACGACCGGCGCCTCGCGCTCGAGTACTACAAGAACAACATCCTGCACTTCTTCGTGCCGAACGCGCTGATCGCGTCGGCGCTGCTGCTCGACGACACGGAGCCCGTGTCCGAGACGGTCTTGAAGGAGCGCGTGCGGCGGCTCTCGCGGCTCTTCAAGTTCGAGTTCATGTACCGCGCGGACGCGCCCTTCGACGACATCTTCGAGGACGCGCTGAGCGGGCTGCTCGCGGCGGGCGAGGTCGAGCGCCTCGCCGATCATGTGCGCCCTGCGGGCGGGCGCGCGGGACACCGCCTCGCGACCTATGCCGAGCTGCTGCGGACGTACTTCGAGAGCTATCGGGTCGCGCTCCGCGGCGCGGAGTTGCTGCTCGAGGCGCCGCTCGGCCGCAAGGAGTGGCTGAAGAAGACGCTCGCGATCGGGCAGCGGATGTTCCTCGCGGGCGAGATCGAGCTGGGCGAGTCGCTCTCGCGCCCGAAGCTCGAGACGGCGATCCAAGCGCTGCGCGATCACGGGCTGCTCGCGCTCGGGGAGCTCGACACGCTCAAGCCGGGGCCCGAGGCGACGGCGCTCAGCGACCTGCGCGGCGTCGCGGCGAGCCTCGCGAAGTACACGCCATGAGCCTCCGGTGCTGAGCCGCGAGCACGAGGACCGGCGCACGATCGACGCGCTCGTCGCGGCGCTCTACGACACGCTCAGCGGGCCGGCGGGCGACCGCGACTGGGAGCGCTTCCGGTCGCTGTTTCTGCCAGGCGCGCGCTTGATCCGGGTAGATCGCGGCGTCGAGGGGCTCACGCCACAGCTGCTCGACGTCGAGGGCTTCGTCAGCGCCGCCGCGGGGAACCTCGCGACGCGGGCGTTCTACGAGCGGGAGGTCGCGCGGCGCACGGAGCGGTTCGGCGCGATCGCGCACGTGTTCAGCACGTACGAGGCGAGTCGCGGGCTCGACGAGGCGCCGTTCGCCCGGGGCATCAACAGCATCCAGCTCTTCGCCGACGAGAGCGGCTGGCGTGTGTCCGGGCTCGCCTGGGACGAGGAGACGCCGGAGTCTGCGATCCCGCCGGAATACCTGGTCGTGCGCGCGTGATACGGTCGCGCGATGTCCTCTTCTCTCGCGATGAGCGCCTCGGCGCAGAGCACGGCCGCGACCCCGCACCCTCGGCTCGATGAGGCGCTCGCCGCGCTGAAGGCGAAGGCGACGCCGTTCGCGCGGCTGAGCCCCGCGGAGAAGGCGAAGCTGCTGCGCGCGTGCGTCGAGACGACGCTGGCGGAGGCGCGGGCGTGGACGACCGCCGCCGTCGCCGCGAAGGGCCTCTCGATGAGCGCGCCGCACGCGTTCGAGGAGTGGGCCGCGGGGCCGATGACGACGGTGCGCAACGTGCGCCTCTTCGCGGAGATGCTCGAGGAGATCGCCAAGACGGGGAAGGTGCCGCTCGACGACGCGCGCTTCTCGCTCGCCGACGACGGCGTCACGCAGGTGCGCGTGTTCCCGAACAGCGCGATGGACAAGGCGCTCTACGCCGGCATCACCGCGACCGTGCGCATGGAGAAGGGCCTGAGCGCGGCCGATGTGCGCGCGAAGGCGGGCTCGTTCTACGGGAAGAAGAGCCCGGAGGGGCGCGTCTCGCTCGTGCTCGGCGCGGGCAATGTGGGGTCGATCGCGCCGATGGACGCGCTCTACAAGATGTTCGTCGACGGCTGCGTGTGCCTCGTGAAGATGAACCCCGTCAACGAGTACCTCGAGCCGCACTACGGGCGCTCGCTCCAGCCGCTCGTCGACGCGGGCTACTTACAATTCGTGCGCGGAGGCGGCGAGGAGGGCGCGTACCTCTGCTCGCACGCGCTCGTCGACGACGTGCACATCACGGGCTCCGATCGCACGCACGACCTCATCGTGTGGGGACCGCCCGGCCCGGAGCGCGACCGCAGAAAGACCGAGCACGATCCCTTGCTGAAGAAGCCCATCTCAAGCGAGCTCGGCTGCGTGACGCCCGTCGTGATCGTGCCGGGGGTGTTCAGCGACTCGGAGCTGCAGTTCACCGCGGAGAACGTCGCCTCGATGGTGACCAACAACGCGAGCTGCAACTGCAACGCGGGCAAGATGCTCGTGACCTCGGGCGCGTGGCCGCAGCGCAAGGACTTCCTCGGGCGAGTGCGCGCGGTGCTCTCCGCGCAGCGACCGCGCAAGGCCTACTATCCGGGCGCGTTCGACCGCTGGAAGGCGCTGACGGCGGGCCACGATCAGGTCGAGAAGCTCGGCGAGGCGAGCGAGGGCGAGCTGCCGTGGACGCTGATCTTCGGGCTCGACTCGAAGGACGCGAGCGAGACGCTCTTCGTCACGGAGCCGTTCTGTCCGATCTTGAGCGAGACGACGCTCGACGAGGCGGAGCCCGCGAGGTTCCTCGCGGCGGCGACGACGTTCTGCAACGAGCGGCTCTGGGGCACGCTGAGCGCGGTGCTGATGATCCACCCGAAGACGCAGAGTCAGCCGGGCGTCGGAGACGCGCTCGAGCGGACGATCGCGGAGCTGCGCTACGGCGCCGTCGGCGTGAACGTGTGGACGGGGCTCGTCTACGGGCTCGTGACGCCGCCGTGGGGCGCGCACCCGACCTCGACGCCCGAGGACATCCAGGGCGGGCTCGGCTGGGTGCACAACACGTTCATGCTCGAGGGGATCGAGAAGTGCGTGCTCCGCGCGCCGCTGACCGCCTCGCCGAAGCCGCCGTGGTTCGTCACGCACAAGAACGCGCACAGCGTCGGCGAGAAGCTCGTGGAGATGGAGGCGCACCCGAGCTGGCTGAAGGTGCCCGCGATCGCGCTCGGCGTGTTGAAGGGCGGCTGAGCCCGACGCGCGGAGGCGGCCGTACGCTCCGCGATCGGCCGACGCGCGGAGGCCGCCGTACGCTCCGCGACCGCGGCGACTCGACGACTCCGACTCAGCGGCGCGGGGTCCAATGCAGGCACACCTCGCGCACGCGGCAGGACGCACACTTCACGGGGTCGCGGCGACTCGGGCAGCTGCCGGAGACGCCGAGATGACAGAGCGCGAAGTCGTACTTCACCGGGTCGGCCGCATCGAAGCGGCGGAGCGCCGCGGTGATCTCCTCGGCGGTGCGCCACGAGGCGTCCGTACGGCGCGTGAGGCCGAGGTTCTGCGCGATGCGCTGGATGTGCGTGTCGACCGGGATGACCAGCGCCGAGGCGGGCACGTCCCACAGGCCGAGGTCGACGCCGTCCGCGGGGCGCACCATCCAGCGCAGCCAGAGGAGCAGGCGCTTGCTCGCGCTGCCCTTGCGCGGATCGGGTACCAGATGCGCGAGGCCGCGGCTCGGGGTCGGCCCCGCGCGTAGCTCGTCGGCGAGGAGCGCGAGGGCCTCGCGGAGATCCTGGTGCGCGGCGTACTTGGCCGCGAAGAACGCGCCGAGCGTGCCGTGCGCGCGGAGCAGCGCGCCGGCGTTCGCGAGCATCCGCGCGACATCACGCCCCTTGTAGACGCGATGCACGAAGCCCTCGAGGCGCGCCGCGAGCGCGGGCTCGTCCTCGGCGCGCAGCGTGCGCGTCGGCGTGGGTCCGAGCGCGTCGAGCACGCGCCGTAGGCTCGCGCGGATGGTCTTCACCTGGCCGAACGCGAGGGTCGCGGCGAGGAGGAG
>CAIUAC010000766.1 GCA_903896985.1 uncultured Sandaracinus sp. | reverse complement strand
GCTGCGCCTCGGCGTGATCGGCGAGGGAGGCGGAAGGGACTACGCGCTCGGCGGCGCCGATGGGGTGCTCCGCGCGACGCTCGTGGCGGGCTGGCAGGGTATCGGGCTCGTTCACTATTTTGTGCCCTACATCGCGGCGCTCGGGTCGGCCGGCGTCGTCATCGGGCAGCGCTTCGCCACGACGTTCGCCGACGCGCTGCTCGGCGTAGGGCTCGAGATCGGCGTCGAGCTCAACCCGGCGCGTACGCTGCACTTCGGCGCGTCCCTCGCGCACATCCGCGTGGACCTCGGCGGGCTCGGCTATGGCCTCTGGGTGGTGCGCTTGTTCGCGGGGCTCTGACGCTCGCCCGCTCGAAGCGATTGACTCAGTGCGCGCGGCTCGGGCATCGTGCGCGACGAACCCCTGATGCCGACCCCGCCGACGCCGACCGAGCCCCCCGCGACCGAGACCGTGCCCTTCGAGGGCATCCTGGCGCGGCTCCAGAAGGTCGTGGACGACCTCGAGCGCGGAGACCTCCCGCTCGAGCAGTCGCTCGCGATCTTCGAGGAGGGCGTGCAGCTCTCGCGCGCGGGGCAGCGTCGGCTCGAGGAAGCGGAGCAGCGCGTCGAGCGCTTGCTCGGGGATGAGTCCGGCGGCGTGCGCACGCGCCCCTTCGACGAGGACGAGAAGAAATGACGAACTCTCTGACGATCCACAGCCCGTTCAACGATCTCACCGAGCTCGTCGAGGGGCTCGCGCCTTTCTACACGGGCGAGCACCTCGTCCTGCGTGCGCCGGGGAACGTGGCCGAGGGCGAGTGGGTCCGCTTCGAGGTGCTGCTGACGGACGGCACCGCGGGGCTCACGGGGCTCGGTCGGCACGCCGGCACGAACGACAACGGGGAGGACTTCGGCGCCGAGCGCTTCGACGTCTACCTCGGCGAGCTGCAGCTCGACGACGGGCGCTCGGAGGTGCTCTGGGAGCGCATCGTGCTCGCGTTCCAGCAGGCGCAGGGCGGCGATCAGCCGACCGGGGAGATTGACATCTCCCAGCTCGAGGCACAGCAAGCGGCCATCGTGGCGCCGGAGCCGGAGCCCGCGCCCGAGCCGGTCAGCGACGACACCGCCGCAGAGGAGCCCGCTCCCGCGTTCGCCGACTTCGAGAGCGACGCGGCGACCGCCGCCGGGCCGATCTCCGACGTCCCCCCGGCCATGGCCGCCGCCCCCGAGGCCGAGTTCGAGGAGGCCCTCGAGGAGGTCACTCCGCGGCCTGCGCCCGCTCCCGCTCCTGTCGCAGCGCGCGCCGCAGCCCGACCGGCGGCCCCCGTCGCGCCGCCCGCCGCGTCTGTTCGCGCGAGCGGCCCGCTCACGCGCCCGACGCTCCCCGCCTCCTGGGCGCCGATCGCCGAGCCGCCCCAGGCGCGCCCGTCGCCGGGCTACTTCGCCTACGGTGACCGGGGTCTGCCAGTGCCGGCCCATCCGCCGCGCCCCGACGGCGAAGTGCGGCGCATAGAGCCCGCACCCCGCCCCCAGGCGAGCTGACCAGCGCGCTTCAGCGGCGCGCGCCAGGCACGTAGCCGAGCGCGCGCAGCTGAGCTTCCGTCTCCGGATCGATCGTCGTCGTCTCTTGCTCGTGCACCTGCGGGCGCGCTCGCCGTGGCGCCGCGCCGGGCGTCGTCGCCGGGGTGCTCTCCGCCGCGCCGAGCCCGAGCCCGAGCAGCCCGCGCAGATAGCGCACCGCGATGGGATGCTCGGGGCCGAGGTCCGTCTGCTCGTGCGGGTCGCGCTCGAGGTCGTAGACCATCTGCCGCTCGAGCGTCCGGTGGATCAGCTTGAAGCGCCCGCTGACCACAGTGCGCCAGCCGTCCATGAAGCCGCTCACCGTCATGCGCGGCGCGTCCGGCGTCTCGCCGCGCAAGAGCGGCAAGAACGACTGCCCCGCGAGCCCGTCAGGGATTCGCTGCCCGAGCGCCTCGAGCACCGTCGGCTCCACGTCGATCAGCCCGACCGCGTCGGGGATGTGCGTCGCGCCAGGCGTCGTGCCCGGCAGCCGCACGATCATCGGCACATGGAGCAGCTCCTCCCACACCGAGTGCCCGTGCCCGACCGAGCCATGATCCCAGAACTCCTCGCCATGATCCGCGACGATGATGACCATCGTGTCGTCCGCGAGGTTGCGGCGCGCGAGCCCGTCGATGACCGAGTTGAAGTGGACGTCCTGGTAGCTGACCTCGCCGTCGTAGAGCGCCTCGAGGTGCACCTTGTCGCGCGCGTTCAGCGGGATCTGCCCCGCCTTGATCTTCTCGAGCAGCTCGCTGTCGTTGGTGAAGTCGACGACGCCGGCATACGGCGCAGGGTCGTACATCTCGAGGAACTGATGCGGCGGCTTGTACGGGACGTGCGGGTCGATGACGTGCACGTAGAGGAAGAACGGCTTGTCCTGCGGGCGCTGATCGAGCCACTCGAGCACATCGGCGGCGACGTACTGCGCGACGTTGCGGCGCCCCTCTCGGACGTAGTTGCGGTAGGTGTTCCAGCCTTGCCGGAAGCCGAAGCGATCGGAGACGTAGCCGTTCGCGATGAACGTGCCCGTGTAGAAGCCGCGTCCGGAGAGCGTCTCGGAGATGAACTCGACGGACTCCGGCACGACGGCCTCGGTCGACACGGCGTTGTGCTGCCACGGGTAGAGCGACGAGAGCAGCGTCGCGACGCTCGGCTTCGTCCAGTTCTCCTGGGTGTGCGCGCCGGTCATCACGGCGGCGCTGTCGAGGAAGCGCGCGAGCCCCGGCGTCTGCACGCGGCTGTGCGCGTTGAGCGCCTGCGGCTTGTCTGCGCGCAGCGTGTCGATCAGGTAGACGATCGCGTTCTTGATCGGGCGCGTCGCCGTCGGCGGGGCACCGTCGAGCGTGACGACCTCCGGCGCGACGACGTGCGCCTCGCCACCGACCGCGCGCAGATCGAGCCGCACGATGCTGCCCGCGAGCGGGCCGAGGTCGGCGTCGAGGGCCGCGCCTGCGGTCGTCGCGTCGACGCGCGCCAGCACGAGGTCCTCCGCGCCGTCGCGCTTGGCGACGACCTCGAGGCGCGCCCCGGCCACCCCCTTGACCAGCCCGCGCAGGCGCGCGGCAGCAGGCACCTCCATCGCGAAGCCGAGCGTCAGGCCCACCGGCAGCGCGAGCGCGGCGGCGTGCCCGTCGGTGACCGAGAGCTGCTCCGGCGTCGGCGGGGAGGTGTCCGTGACCTCCGCGGCGGGGCCGAGCTTCACCCAGTCGACCGCCGTGCCGGAGCTGCCCGAGCGGAGCAGCAGCGTGTTCTCGCCGCGCTTGAGGACGCCCGCGGCGATCGACACCCGCACGATCGTCCAAGCGCCATCCGCCGCGAGGTCGCCCCCGCCGATCTCGTGCGTGTTCAGGAAGACCTGCAGCCGACCGCGCTGCGCACCTCGCACGCGCACGGCGAGCACCTGTGCCGCGGTTCCGTCCGAGGGGAGGGCGAGCTTGGCGCTCATGCCCGGGATGACCATCGCGCTCGCGCCCGCGACCACGCGATCCTCGCCCGTGCTCGTGAGCCAGCCGCCGAGCGTGTACTTGGCACCGCCGGGAACGCCGTGATCCTCGACGAGGACGGCGCCTTCATGAAGCTCAGCGCGGGCGACGTGGCCCGCGAGCGCGTAGTGCACGCGCACGCTGCCGCTGTGGCTCGGCGCTTCGACGTGAGCTTCGGTCGGGGGAGTACCGGGTTCGGGCGCGTGCGTGACGTCCGCCGCTGGGGTCCGCGCCTGCTCCTGCCGGATGTGGGCCTCCGCGTTTGCCGGCGGGCCGCTGCGCGCTGAGCTGCAGC
>CAIUAC010000765.1 GCA_903896985.1 uncultured Sandaracinus sp. | reverse complement strand
CGTCACCGGGCCGCGCCGCGTGCCGGTCATCGTCGACGAAGACGAGTAGCGGACCGCGCGCGCATCGTCGTGCGCTGCTGTGGCCTCTCGGCGACGCGCGCTCTTCCGGCTACGGCTTGCGCATCGCCAAGACCTTGCGGACCTTGGTGTCGAGCTCGCCGAGCTCGAACGGCTTGTCGATGAATTCGTCCGCGCCGTAGAGCGGCGAGGTCATCTCGTTCAGGCGCTCGCCGATGCCCGTCAGCATGATCACGCCGGTGTTGGCGAGGCGTTCGTCGTCGCGGATCGCGCGGCAGACCTCCCAGCCGCTCATGCCGGGCATCATCACGTCGAGGATGACGAGGTTCGGCTTCTCTCGCTGCGCGATGCGGAGCGCGTCCTCGCCATCGGAGGCCTCGAGCAGCTTGACGCCCATCGTGCGCAGGTGTCGCGTGATGAGCGACAGAATGTCGATGTCGTCGTCTGCGACGAGGATCGTGGGGGTAGCCGGCATCCGTTCGGGGTCCTTTCGCCGCTCGCGCGCCAGAGCGCTCGGGCGTCCAGGGCGAATCCTCGCTACCGCGGTGCCCTGCTGTCAACGATCCTCATCGACTGTCGTGCGGAGAGGCAGCCGGCGGGGCTCGACGAACGGCCCCCTCGACTAGCGCGGGCGCCGCTCGAGCTCCCCGACGAGGTCGTCGCGCAGCCAGCCCTCGCGGGCTCCGGGGAGCCGGACGCGGGACCAGCCGCGGTCTCGCGCGAGGACGCGGGCGCGCTCGCCCTGGTGGACGAGCCCACGGGTCGTCGCGCGCGGATCCGGCGCTTCGCGCAGGTCCGCGTCGTCCCCGAGCACGATCGCAGGCGCCCCCTCGTCGAAGTAGCCGAGCTTCTGCGCGAGCCCGAGCGACGCGGTGCCGAGCGCCAAGCCGAGCAGCGGCGCGGCGATCCAGAGCGCCATCCGCTGCGTCTCCCCGCGCACGAAGCGGAGCGCGCCGAGCACCCCGAAGAAGAGCGCGCTCAGCGCGAGGACCAGCACCGCGAGCGTGTTCGTCTTCACCGAGCGGACGGCCGCCTCACGGAAAGGCGGACGCGTGCGCATCGTCGTCTCGCCGCGCGCGTCGGCTCGACGGCGACCGAGCGCCGACGTGCTCGCCGCGATCCCCGCTTCGGCGGCCGCGTCCCCCGGCGCGAGCTGGATCGCGCGCTCGAACCAGAGGATGGCGTGGCCATGCGCGCCCTGCTTCGCGTAGGCGAGCCCGAGGTCGTAGTAGACGTCCGGATCCTCGATGCCCGACTCCGTGAGCTGCTCGTAGGTGCGGATCGCCGTCGGATAGTCGCCGCGCGCGTACGCGGCGCTCGCCCGCTCGAACAGCGCGCGCTGCGAGTCGGCGTGCGCTGGCGCGGCGCCGAACAGCAGCGCGCCGAGGAGGGCGGCGCTCGTCAGGGTCGTCCCGGCGCGCGTCGCCGCGGAGAGCGCTGTCAGGAGCGCGGAGCGAGGGCGAGTGAGGCTCATGCGCCCCCCGTCGCGGGCGCGAAGCGGTCGACGCGCTCGATCAGCGCCTGCACCCGGTCGCTCGTCCGGTCCATCTCCTCGCGCCCCGCGCCGGCCGCGCTGAAGCGCGCGAACTCCGCGCCCTCGAGCTCCTCGACGATGCGCGTCGCGAGCTCCTCCGCCATCCCCCGCTCGAGCAAGTGCGCGCGCAGGCGCCCGAGCGTCAGCCCGCCGATGGGCTCCCCGAGGCGCGCCTCGAGGACGGCCCGGAGGGCGCTCGCGACCTCGCCGTAGTAGCCGCGCGCATCCCCCGCGCGTGCGAGCGTCTCCGCCCGCGCGAGCCGCTTGCGCGCCCCCTTGACCGCCCG
>CAIUAC010000764.1 GCA_903896985.1 uncultured Sandaracinus sp. | reverse complement strand
CGCGTTCGTAAAGAACGTTTTTGGCCTGCGCCGCAGCCGTTTCGCGTTCGTAAAGAACGTTTTTGGCCTGCGCCGCAGCCGTTTCGCGTTCGCAAAGAACGTTTTTGGCCTGCGCCGCAGCCGTTTCGCGTTCGCAAAGAACGTCTTTGGCCTGCGCCGCAGCCGTTTCGCGTTCGCAAAGAACGTCTTTGGCCTGCGCCGCAGGCGCGCTCGACCTCCGAAGCGCGGCCAACTGCCGCTCTGAGGCCACGCTCAGAGGACGCCGAGGAACGTCAGCGCGCGGCCGAAGATCGAGAGGCGCAGGTCGACGGGGTCGCTCGGCCCGCCGAGGTAGCCCGCTAGCCGCGCGATCCAGACGCCCATCACGAGCACGGCGAAGGCGGCGAACGCCCAGTTCGGCACGCGCACCTGCCAGGCCGAGGACGAGATCAGGCCTGCGCCCGCGAGCATCGAGCGGAGGATCAGGAAGCAGACGAGCGGCAGCATCAGGAAGACGAGCGGATGCCAGTGGAGCGCCTCCGCGAGGTGCCCCTGGAGCAGCGCCATCGTCGCGCGGGTGAGGCCGCAGCCGGGGCATGGGATGCCGGTGAGCGCGCGGTTCGGGCACGAGGCGAGGCCCGACCAGAGGCCAGCCGCGAGGGCGAGCAGCGGCACGAGCGCGGCGCCGAGGCGCTTCAGCTTCACGCGCAGCGGCGCGTCCTCGGCGCGCGTCGCGGGGGTCGGCGGTGCGACGGGCGGCGGCACCATGGCCGGAGGCTCGTTGCTCGTCGGCAGGCTGGGCGCAGCGATCTCAGGGGACGGAACGACGACGCCCGGGCCGTGCGTTGTTGCACCAGGCTCGGGCGTCGAAGACATCAGAGAAACAGAGCTAGGAGCAGACGTCGATCAGAACGTCGCCGGGGCGCCGCCGCCCGCTTCCCAGACCTTGTTCAGCTCCTCCTGGAGCATCTTGTTGCCGAAGCCGCAGAGGAACGTGTTGAGCGCCCAAGCGACCACGCCCTTGTCGGCGGGGTTCGGGACGCCGGCGCGCTGCTGCGCCTCCATGATCAGCTTGC
Source organism: uncultured Sandaracinus sp. (assembly GCA_903896985.1). Taxonomy (GTDB): domain Bacteria; phylum Myxococcota_A; class Polyangia; order Polyangiales; family JADJQN01; genus CAIUAC01. The sequence goes on along the minus strand of CAIUAC010000764.1, from coordinate 2,306 downwards.
CGATCTGGAAGGGGCCCCAGAACATGCAGGTGAAGTACGAGATCGCCGTGATCATCACGGGATTGACGTCTTCCTTGCCGAGGTAGTTCTTGAGCTCCTGCGAGGCGATGTACGTGAAGTACAGGCCGTACAGGCCGCAGGTGAACATCGAGAGCAGCCATACGGTCATCGGTGCGCGAACTTCGCCCTTCATCGCTTTTCTCCTTGTCGAGTGCCTAAAATCGAAAGCTGCTGCTCAGAGCCTCTGCGAGGCTGTCTGCGCCGCTTCCCTGCGCCGCCGCTTCTTACGGCAGTGCGGCCCGGAACTTCCCCGTCCCGCGCACGAGCGCGCGGCCAGCGTTCGGGCGGAGCATAGCCGCCGATTTTCGGAGGTGTCAACGCGGAACCGTGGGTCGTCAGGTGATCGCCTCGATCTCCCAGGCGCGCGTGCCGCCTCGCCCCGGGAGCTCGAGCTCGTCGCCGACGTGCGCGCCGAGCAGCGCGCGACCCACAGGGGACGCGGGCGTGACGACGGTGACCTTGACGCCGCCGACGGTCAGTTCGATGCCGCCGCCCTGCATGACGAGGTAGAAGACGCGCCGCTCCGTGCCGACGAGCGCCTGCACGAGCGCGCCCGGGGCGATCGCGTCGTGCTCAGCGAAGCGCACGAGGGGCGTCGTCGCGAAGCGCTGCGCCTGCTCGCCGAGGTCCTCGGCGCGCATCGCCTGACCGCGCGCGAGGTAGCTCTGCTCGGTCGAGCGCATATCCTTGTCGCCCTCGGCGCGCGCGTCGGCGTGCACGACGCCCGAGCGGGTCTGCTCGGCGGAGTGCGTCATCGCGGCGAGGGCCCGCTCGAGCGCCTCGAGCAAGTGAGCGCGAACTGCTGCTTTGTCGGGAAGAAGCGCTGTGGGGGGCATGTCGTTGGAACCTCTTCGCACGGGCCCTCTCATGCGCGCCGCCTTGAACTTCGTCCAGGGCGTGCGAGAAAGCGCCGTGAATTCGCCCGTTATGTTCGAAAATCTAGGCCTCGAGCCCACCATCCTCGCGGCCGTCAAGGCCGCCGGCTACGAGCAGCCGACCCCCATTCAGTGTGAAGCCATCCCCCCGGTGCTCGCCGGACGTGACCTGCTCGGTTGCGCGCAGACCGGCACCGGCAAGACCGCCGCCTTCGCGCTGCCGATGCTGCAGCGCCTCGACGCGACCGCCGGCAACGAGCCGAAGCTGCGCGCGCTGATCCTCACGCCGACGCGCGAGCTCGCGACGCAGATCGGCGACAGCTTCGCGACCTACGGCAAGGGGCTCGACCTCTGGCACACGGTGATCTTCGGCGGCGTCGGGCAGAACCCGCAGGTCAACGAGCTCAAGCGCGGCGTCGACATCCTCGTCGCGACGCCGGGCCGCCTGCTCGACCTGATGAATCAGGGCAAGTGCCGCCTCGGCGACATCGAGATCTTCGTCCTCGACGAGGCCGACCGCATGCTCGACATGGGCTTCCTCCCGGACGTGCGCCGGATCATCAAGGCGCTGCCGACGAAGCGCCAGACGCTGCTCTTCTCCGCGACGATGCCGGCGGACATCCGCGATCTCGCCAACGCGCTGCTGACGAACCCCGTCAGCGTCGCGGTGACGCCGGTCTCGTCGACGGCCGAGCGCATCGAGCAGCAGCTGTTCTTCGTCGACAAGAAGAACAAGCCGCGCCTGCTCATCGAGCTGCTGAAGGACCCGTCGATCAAGCACACGCTGATCTTCTCGCGCACGAAGCACGGCGCGAACAAGATCGTCGAGCAGCTCGAGAAGGCGGGGCATCGCGCCGCCGCGATCCACGGCAACAAGTCGCAGGGCGCTCGCGAGCGCGCGCTCGGCGGCTTCAAGCGCGGTGACCTCGGGCTCCTCGTCGCGACCGACATCGCGGCGCGCGGCATCGACGTGGACGGCATCACGCACATCATCAATTACGATCTGCCGAACATCCCGGAGACGTACGTGCACCGCATCGGTCGCACGGCGCGCGCGGGCGCGTCGGGCATCGCGTTCAGCTTCTGCGACTCGGAAGAGCGCGAGTTCCTGATCGACATCGAGCGGCTGATCGCGCAGCACATCCCGCGCGCGGAGAACAACCCGCTGCCGGCGACCGAGCCCCCTCCCCCCGCGACGGAGCTCGGCTCACGCAGCCGCGGCAGCGCGCCTCGCCCGAGCGGCGGTCAGCAGCAGCGCGGCAACGGTCAGGGACGCCCAGGCGGCGGACGCACCGGCGGCGGGCGCCCGGGCGGCTTCGGCGGGCGTCGCGGCGGTGGTGGCGGTGGTGGCGGTGGTGGCGGTGGTGGCGG
>CAIUAC010000763.1 GCA_903896985.1 uncultured Sandaracinus sp. | reverse complement strand
GCGCCGCGTCGAGTATCTCTACAGCACGCGCGAGCGGCTCGCGGCGATCCCCGCGGACCGCATCGCCGACGCCGGCGATGTGCCGACGGAGCTGAGCGGCTTCCGCGCCGCGCTCGCCGCCGCGCTCGACGACGACCTCAACTTCGCCGTCGCGATGGCGCGCGTGATCGAGCTGCTCAAGGCCGTCAACGAGCTCGTCGACAGGGCGCTCCGCAAGAAGGGCTCAGCGCCGCGCGCCGCGATCCACGCGGCCGAGAAGGCGCTCGCGCACGTCGACCGCATCCTCGGGCTCGGCGGGCAGGAGCCGCGCGTCTTTCTCGCGCGGCTGCGCGCGCGGCGCGTCGCGAAGAAGGGTCTCTCGGAGGCGGACGTCGACGCGCGGATTCAGGCGCGGCTCGACGCGCGCGCGGCCAAGGACTTCGCCCGCGCCGACGCGCTCCGCGACGAGCTGACCGCGCTCGGCGTCGAGCTGATGGACGGCATCGGCAGCACGAGCTGGCGCATCCCCTGAGCCTCGCGCTGCTTGCGGCGCATCCGGAACGCCCCGGCGAGTAGCTCGCGCAGCAGCGTCGGATAGTCGATGCCCGCCGCGCGCGCCGCCGTCGGGAGCATCGCGCAGCCGCCGACGTCCTCGTCGCTCCACTCGAGCGAGCAATTCGGGTTCACCTCGAGCACGAACGGCCCGCGCTCGTCGAGGCGCAGGTCGACGCGCCCGTAGCCGCTCCCCTCGATCGCCGCGTACGCCGCGCGCGCGACCTGCTGCACTCGGCGGCGCATCATCAGCGACATCGGCGCCGGGCAGATCAGCTCGAAGTCGTTGTAGAGCGGCGAGCTCACGTCCCACTTCGTGTCGAAGGTGCGGATCCTGCGGTCGGCGGGGAACGACGCGCCGAAGCGCACCTCGAGCGGCGGCAGCACGCGCGGCCCGCGCGGCGTGTCGAGCACGCCGACGGTGACCTCGCGCCCGTCGACGTACTCCTCGATCAGCGCCTGCCCGTAGACCGCGCACACCTCCGCGATGCGCTCGCGAAGCGCGCCCTCGCCGTGCACCACGGACGCGAGGCGAATGCCCGCGCTGCCTCCGCCGTCGCGCGGCTTGACGATCAGCGGCAGCCTCGCGAGCAGCTCGGGGGAGAGCGGCGCGTCGGCGCTGGTGACGACCTGCCACGCGGGCGTCGGCACATCGCAGGCGACGAAGCGCTCCTTCATGGCGACCTTGTCGCTGCCGATCGCGTACGCCGCCGCGCGTGAGCCCGTGTACGGGAGCCCGCGCCGCTCGAGCGCGGCGAGCGCCTCGAGGCCCGGCATCCCGTCGCGCTCGCGCCCCGAGCCGTCGCAGAGGTTGAGCACCGCCTCGCACTGCAGCCCGGCGACGACGGCGTCGACGTTGTCGAGGTGCACGTAGCGCGCGCTCACCTCGAAGCCGGCGCGGGCGACCGCCTCGAGCAGCGTGCGGTCGCAGTCGTCCGCGACGAGGTAGTCGAAGTTCTCGTCGCCTCGCCCGGAGTACGGTCCCGCGGGGTCGGGTAGCAGGACCACGACCCGAGATCGTTTGTGCACCGAGGATTCGCCGGCTCGCTCCACTCAGCGCGAGTACACGGGGACCGCTTCGCCGATGCAAGTGGGACCCGCGCACTTTGGGGGAATTTCGTCCAAAATCGCCGCGTGCAGGGGGCGTCGGGTCGGGGCGAGCGCCCCGCGACGGATCGTCGGGCAGTTTGTGTGCACGCTTTCACCAAGCTTCCCGGCGCGCGCGTCGGCGTGCGAGGATGACCGTCGTGATCACGGGCAACCTCGCGCGGACGCCGTTCGCGCACCTCATCCTCTACGTGCGGGAGCACGGCCTCAGCGGGACGCTCGCCGTGTGGCCAGCCGGCACGACGGATGACGCGATGGCCACGGGCAGCGCGCGCGAGCGTGCGGATCGCCTGTACTTCAGCGCGGGCGCGCGCAAGAAGGGCCGCCTGTCGGAGGTCGCGTCGAGCCTCGACCGCGGGCTGCTGCCGCTCTTTCAGCGGCTCGATGGGCCGTTCGTCTTCTATCCCGACGCCGACTACGTCGGCGATGGCGAGACCGTTCAGCCCGCCGTCAGCACCGACCTCGCGCTGATCGCCGCGTCGACGCGCGGTCCCGTGCGCGACGACGTCATCGAGGTGGTCCTCGGCCGCTTCGCGAGCGGCCCCGTGCGGCTGCGCTCCGACGCGGACCTGCGCGGGCTCGAGCTGCTGCCGCGCGAGCAGGTCGTGCTCGACGTGCTGCGCAGCGGACCTGCGCCCGTCGCCGACCTCGTCGCGAGCGGCGGCATGGAGCCGCGCGCCGCACGAAAGGTGCTGTATCTCCTCGCGATCACGAAGGCGATCGAGCCCTTCGATGCGATGCGGCAGACGGCCCAGGTGCAAGCCGCGCGCGCCGCCCGAGACGCCCAGGACGCCTCCGCCTTGCCGAGGCCGGCGACCGCGACGCCGCTGCCGAGGCCGGCCACCGCGACGCCGCTGCCCACGAGCTGCAGCGTGTCCCCACCCGCCATTCGCAGCGCCCCGCTGCCAACCACCGACCCAACGAGCGGCGTCGCGATGGGCGCGCTCGCATTGAAGACGACGTCCCCGGCGGAGGCCTGGCCGGACACGCGAACCACGACGGCGCCCGCGGGCACTGCAGTGACGCACACGAGGACGGAGTCGGTGAGGGACGCAAT
>CAIUAC010000762.1 GCA_903896985.1 uncultured Sandaracinus sp. | reverse complement strand
GCCGATGGGGGCATCCAGCTCGACGTCGACCCTCGGCTGCTCGCCCTCTGCTGCCGGTACAGCTCAGGCACCGCGAAGGCGCCCGACTACGACGTGGCCGACGCGTTCGTCGCCCTCTGCACGGCAGTCCTCCATGCCGAGGGCGCGTGTCGCCCGGTGCTCGCGCCCGACGCCCTCTGGCAGGAGCACCTCTTGAAGGAGTGGGAGGGCGCGATCTGGGTCCCGAGCGTTGCGACGAGCGGAGCGGGGTAGCTGCGCGCTCACGGTCGCCTCGAACACGTCGGCGAGCGCGCGGCGCCGGTTCTGCGGCCAGAGCACGTTCCGCATCGAGGCGAGGGGCACGTTCGAGAGCAAGGCTCATGTGCGGGGTGACCACGGCTTCGGGGCGCCCGGTGGGACAGCCGCTTGACGAAAGGCCCCGCCGGACGCAAACCAGTATCGGATTATCCGATACGCGAGAAACCCATGCTGCCCCGCCCGACCATCGAAGCCTTCGACGGCCACCTGTTCGCGCTCGGCCTGCGCTTCGAGGGCGTTGTCATCGGTGGCTCGGCGCTCGGGCTCATGGGCGTCATCCAGCGGCCGACGCGCGACTTCGACATCCTGGTGCCTGAGCTACCGCTGGCGATCGCCTCGGCTGCGCGCGACTTCGCGAGGGCACAGCGTCAGGCCGGCGTCGACCTGCTCGACGACTGGCTCAACAACGGTCCGATGCAGCTCGGCGAGGTCCTGCCTGCTGGGTGGCGCGAGCGTGTGCAGCGCATCTTCGAGGGACACGCCCTCGTGCTCAGCACGCTAGGCAGGTCCGACCTGCTCAAGAGCAAGCTCTTCGCGCTCTGTGATCGCGGCACCGATCTGCCTGACTGCATCGCACTCGCGCCCACCGCGGAGGAGCTTGCGGAGTGCGTGCCGTGGCTCGAGCTGCAGGACGGAAACGAGCAGTGGCCCGCGCATGTGCGGGCCACACTCGCCGACCTCGCGCGGAGGCTCGGTCATGGCGTTTAGCCGCGCGACCGCCCCAGAGCCGACGCCCGCGCCCGACGAGCTGACCGCGCGCATGGTGGGCATCGGGATGAACTTCGCCGCGAGGGCAGAGGTCGATGCGGACATCGAGAGCACGCTCTTGCACGCGTCCGTCCTCGGCATGGACGACGGCGATCTCCGCGTGCTCGCCGTGCTGACCACCTGGCTCGGCATGCATCACACGCATGTGAACGCCGACCGGCTCGTGCGCCTCGTGGGCGCCCATCCGTCCGAGCGGGTCCGGGCTTACTGGTCGGCCGTCGCGACGTGGCTCAAGAAGGACCGTCGTCTCGCCCGGCTCGTAGGCGCCTACGAAGAAGCGCCGCTCGAGCTGCTGCCGACCGGGACCGCTTTTCAGATACTGCGTCGCGGCGAGGATGAGCGCTTCACCGGGGCGAAGCTGCGCGTACCGAAGGGCACGCTCCGAGATCGCCCCGAGGACGTGCTCTCGCCGGAGATCCTGGTTCGACGTCACGCGGGCTATCGGAACCGCGTGCTGATGGGCCCGTCGTTTCGCGCCGACGTGTGGACCGCCCTCGAGCACGCGCCCGACCTGTCCATCGCCGACATCGCGAGGAAGGCCTCGTGCTCGTTCGCGACCGCGTGGCAGGCGGCGCAAGACTACCGCCTCCTGCGCGCGGCCGGCTCGATCGCGGCGCAGGGGTGACCCTCTGGTGAGAGGTCGACGCCCGTCATCTTCGGCGCCGCTTAACCGCCGCCCGCAGGCGCGCGTTCGGAGGCGTCGGCGCCGCCGCCAACCCAACGATCTTCTCCACCGACTCTGCCGGCAGGGGCAGCTTCTGCGGGCGCTGCGCCCACTCCAGCGCGGAGAGCGTCGGCGTCGCGAGCTCGCAGGCCGGGTGCTGGGAGGCCGGGTCGAACGTCATGAGCCGGCGCCCGCGCCGCACCTCGAGGACGGCCTTGAGGAACAGCGCGAGCGCCGTCGAAGCAAGGCGCCCCCTTTCTCAGCTCGTGAACGGGTTCATCCCCGGCGAGCGCGGGTCGAGGGCCGGCATCGTGGGCGCCGCGGGCGCGCCTGGCTCCGCGGGCTCGCCGCCTGCGCCGGGCGGCACGGCGATGTCCGTCCCTCCCCGCGCGTCCATCGGCTCGGTGCGCCGGCGTCCGCTGCGGCCGGCGTAGAGGGACGGCACGATCTCGTCGACGTTCCCGTCGTTCCAGAGCAGGTACGTCGCGGCGCGGCGGGCCTGGTCGTAGGCGGTGACCGTGAGCGTGTAGGCGGCCTGCCGCTCGCGCGCGACCTGGGCGACGACGGCGGGCGCGAGGTCGCGGATGCCGAGCTCGTCGGTGAGGTCGCCCGCGAGCGAGGTCGCCTCGTCGATCTCCGCGAGCGTGAGGCCCGAGCGCGCGAGCGTCTCGGCCGGGAGCGCGCGCAGGTGATGCGCGGCCTTGAGCGCCTCGAGCGCCGCCGCGCGGTAGCTCAGCCCACCGTGCAGCGCGTCGAACACCGTCGCGTCGATGAAGTTACGCCGCTCGAGCATGCGGAGCCCCGCGAGCAGCACATCGCGCTTCTCGAGGACGCGGCTCGCGAGCGCGGTCAGCGGCGCGGGCGGCGCCGTCGCGATCTCGTACCGCGTGTGCACGAAGCCGAGCGCGAACGGCAGCGTCTCGAGCGCGTCGATCCGCGCGACCTCGAGCTCCGCGAGCGCGACGAGCCGCGGCCGCAGGACGAGCAGGTTGTGATGGGCGCCCGTCACCGTGTTGATGAGCGCGGGGATGTCGAGGTTGATGGCGACCAGCGCCGAGTCTGGCACCGCCGCGATCTCCGCTTGGTGCACCGCGTACCCCTTCTCGAAGCGCTGATGCAGCTCCGGGGTGAGCGCGCCGGGGCTACCGGCAGGGGTCGAGAGGTTCGTGGTCGGGTTCGTGTTGAGCGTCGAGGTCGTCATGGGCGTGATCTCCTTCTGGGGATTGCTCCTCTCAGCCCCATGCCGAGAGAGCGCCCCACTTCTCGGAGCCTCGGCAGCCAAGTTGCGGCGCCGATGTCGATTTTCGGAGCTGCGAGCAGCCGCGAAAGCGACGAGCGCGGCGGCACGCCGGCTGCGGGGCGCGCGAAAGGCGCTGGGCCGTGCGAATTTTCGGCCTGCGGGCAGCCGCGAAGGCGTCGCAGGCGACGCGATTTGGGCGGCGGGGAGCCGGAAAAGAGGCGGAGGGCGACGCTTTTCGAGCGGCGGGCAAGCGCGAAGACG
>CAIUAC010000761.1 GCA_903896985.1 uncultured Sandaracinus sp. | reverse complement strand
TGCGAGAGGATCGCATAGGCGTGGAAGTGAAAGAGCGGACGCGCGCTCTCGGTCAGCGCGAGGCTGGTCGGCTCGAGGCGGAAGATTCGCACGACCCACGCGGTAGCGAGCGCCCCGGTCGCGAGGAGCACGCCGACGACGACCCAGCGCATCGCGCCTGCCTCACGAAAGCGGGCTAGTTCACCCTTGTTGGCGCGGCGATAGAGCATGAAGCTCCAATACGTCGAGAGCAGGATGAAGTTCACCGCGGCGTTCTTCGCGGGCATCAGCCCGAGATACTTGAGCACCGGGTGATACTGCGTGCCCATCGCCGCGGCCTCCTCCGGGCGCACCGGGAGATTGTGCGGAATGACCCACACGAGGAAGCTGAGCGCGAGGGCAGCGAGGATGTACTTCACATAGGGGCGATAGCGCTCGGCGCCCTCGATTCGCTCCATGCCGGTCCACAGATAGAAGTTGACGCAGATGAACAGGGAGCCGATCAGCACGGCTTGCATCACGAAGTTCCAGGACAGGAAGCCGCCCATCGCGTCGTTGCCCATCACGGGGCTGTAGCTGTAGATTTCGCGGCCGAGGTAGTAGCCGGCGAACGGGATCAGCAGGAGTCCGCTGATGCCGATGAAGTTGCCGACGTAGCCCATCCAGTCGTAATACGCGCGGTCCTCTTTGTCGTCGGACGCGAGGAAGCGGACCGCCGCGTAGGCCCCGACGATGAAGCCGCCGAACGCGACGTTGCCCATCAGGCGATGTAGATTGAGCGGGCGCCAGAGCGGGGTGGACACCGCGCCCCAGGTGTTGCCGATGAACTCGCCGACGCTGTCGAAGCCCGTCGGGCTCATCATGAATGTGCCCCACGAGTTCGCGATCACCATCACCGCGATGCCGCAGATGTTGAGGAGTACGCCGAAGAAGACGTGGAACGTCTTGGGGCCCGCTGCGTAGGAGTACGTGCCCCAGAGGACGAGGAACGCAGCCGCGAAGATTGGGAACTGATGATAGAGCCAGTGGGCGGGGCGGGTGGCTGGCGCGCCTTGGGCGATGTCGCGCGGGTCGACGCCCATCGAGGAGATGGCGACGTCGCCGTTCCAGAGAAAGAGATAGAACACGCCGGCGACGAAGAGCGCGCCCATGATCCACGCGGGATATCGCAACAGCTTGGCGACGCGCGGGAGCGTGGGAGTCTGCGACGAGAGGCGAGACCAGGAGTAGTAGTAGTAATAAAGGGCGAAGACGTCGACGATCGTGACGAGCCCGTAGATGTAGAACGTCGGATGCATGGCATTGCCGAGATGCCGCATGACGCCGGGGTAGAGACCAAACAGCACGAAGGCGAGCAATCCGCCGAGGGACGCCGTCGTCGCGAAGGCGGCGCTCAAGAGGCGCGTGCACTCGTGCGCGAGGCGGTCGTAGCGGGGGTCGCCGTTGTTCATGCCGACGACCTCGAGGGTCACGGCGAAGATAGGCACGCCGAGCACGAAGGCGCCGAAGAGGATGTGGAGTTGCGCGACGATCCAGACGATCTGACGCGAGTCGAGGCCCGCCACCGAGCGGTACGGCGCGCCGGTCGAAGCCTGCTGCGCGAGCGCAGGGGCCGCGACGAAGAGCACGAGGAGCACCAGGAACAGCGCGGCTGTGCCGAGCCACGCGGGAAGACCTCGCTTCACTGCACGCCTCCGTCTGGCGGGGCGACTGGGCTCCGCAAATAGGTCACGAGGTCCTCGAGCTGAGCGACCGTCAGCGCGCCCGTCGACACCGCGCCGCCGTCGAGGGTCGGATGATTTGCGAGCAGCAGGAAGAGTTCGCTGGGGGAGGCGGCGCGCGCGAGGGCGCTTGGCGCGGCGGCGTCGCCGCCCATGCGGTGACAGGTCGCGCAGCCGAGCGCGGCGAAGTGCTCGGCGCCCGCCTGCGCGTCGCCGGGCGTGACGGGGCGCTCGGCGCGCGCAGGGGGCGCGGTGCCAGCGTCGGGGACGTCGTCCATGTAGGGGCGCTGAGCCTCGAGGATCTCGGCGGTGAGCGCGGCGGTTGGAGGCACGCCGCTGCGTTGGAACATGAACAGGATCACCGAGCGGATGTCCTCGTGCGTGAGCATCAGCGGAGGCTTGTTCACGGGCGGCATCACGTGCGCGTCGAAGCCGTGCACCACGTAGGCGTCGGGCTCGTAGAGCGCCTGCACGAGGTGCTGCACGGCGGTCTTGCCGCGCTGTTCCGTGGCGGCGCGGACGGCGATCGGCGTCGTGAATTGCGGGGTCATCACGCCGAGGTTCGGACCGCGGATGCCGACGCCGTCCTGGCCGATCTTGTGGCACGCGGCGCAGGCGAAGCGCGGCGCGAGGAAGATGCCCTGACCGGCCATCGCGCTCACAGGTGCCGGGTGCCCTGCGCTGCCGCGCCACGCGGAGACGTCGTAGCTCGCTGCGCCGCTGAGCCTGTCGAAGTACGAGCCGAGGGCCGCGAACGACCCGATCATCGCGAGCGCGAGCGTGATCACACCGCCGACATGTCGCAGCGGCGACGTCGTCATCCCGGCCCCCCATCGGAGCCGGATGAGCCCATGCCGCTCGGCTTCAGCGCCTGCGTCGCCTGGTCCATCACCTCGCTCGTGATGACCGTGTGCCCGCGGTCGAGCGCCCACATCAGCACGGCCCTGCGCACCATCGGCTGGACGAACTCGGGCACGCGCGTGAGCCGCGCCTCGGCCTCAGGCGTCCACGACACGGTCTCGCGCGCGACGACCTCGATGTCCGGCACATGCGAGCGCTGCACGATGAGCAGGCTCGTCGGCGCGAGGGACAAGAGCAGCTCGGTGTTGCCGCCGATGTCGAGCTCAGCGTCGGCGTGCACGCCGAGCTTGCCGATGACCAAGAGCGAAGCGCCGACGTCGGTGCAGTGCTGCGCGACGGCCTGCCACGGCTTGCCCGCGAGCAGAAACGTCTGCAGCGGCGCGCCGCGCTTGGCCGCGATTCGCTCGCCGATCTGCAGGTTCGACTGGTAGATCTTCGCGAGCCCCGAGTCGATCAGCTCCTCGTGTAGCTTCTCTTGGGCCTCGATGCTGAAGACCTTGCCCGCCTCGTCGGAGAGGACCTCACGGATGCGGTTGAAAGCGACGTTGTGAAAGTGCGGGTCGAACACCGCGACCGCGTGCACAGGCGCGCCGAGGCGCTGGCCGAGATCGAGCGCCGCGAGCAGCGCACCGTAGGATTGGTGCGAGCCGTCGAGCCCGACGACGATGGGCCCCGCGCCGATGCGCGCGTCGGGCGTCTTGACCACGAGCGTGTCGATGGGGCTCTTGCGCACGACGCGCAGGCACACGGTGCCGGGCACTCCGTCTTGCACAGCGCCGAGCCCTTGGTAGCCGAGCACGAGCAGATCGTGCGCTCCCTCGCGCGCCTCTTGGAGCACGACGCGGTAGTTCTTGCCCTCGCGCCCGCGGCGCTCGAAGCGGACCTTCGCCGCGGTGCAGACGGTCTCCGTCTGATCGAGGTACGAATCGGAGACGAGGTCGAGCCCCTTCGTGATCAGGCTCTCGTGGACGGTGCGCTGGTGCTCGAGCTCCTGCTCGACCTGGAAGCGCTCGGGCAGGACGTTCTCCATCTGGCGAAAGCGCCGATCGTGGAGGCGCGCCGCAAAGGCGTGGAGCCCGGTGACCGTGGAGTCCCAGTGCTTCGCCAGCATCGCCGCTTCGCGCGTCGCGGCCTCCGAGTGCGGCGAGGAGTCGACCGCGACGAGCAGCCGACGATATCCTACGGGCGCGGCGGCACGCATCAGGCTCTTCATGCCGCCTCCATAGCGCGCCCGAGCGCCACGCGCGCGGTCGGGGCGAGCGTCAGTGGAAGGAGACGTCCCAGGTCGCCGTGCCCGCGGCGCTCACGTCGAGCTGGTGCGTCTGCACCGGGTAGCGCTCGTGCCAGATCTTCACCGTGTAGTGGCCCGGCGGCACGTTCGGAATCCGGAAGCGCCCGTCCGCCGCGGTCACCGCGAAGTACGGATGATCGAAGACGTGAATCCACGCGTGCATCCACGTATGCCCCGCGTCGCACTTCACCTCGACCATGCCGGGGCGCTGCAGCGGACGTCGGACGCGCATCCCCTTGGCGGGCATCGCGATGTTGAAGACCGACCGCGCGCCGTCCCGCGCGTGCACGTTGTGCAGCGTCGCGTCCGAGGAGATCACCGTGAGCTGACTCCCGACCGACGCCGCCTGCACGCGCGGCGTGTACCGGCAGCCGCGCTGATCGAGCGTGAGCTCCGCAGGGCGCGTCGGGGCGCCCGAGGTGATGCCGTCGATCCAGACGACCGCGTTGCCGAGCGTTCCCCCCGGACCGACGACGAGCTCCTCGTTCGCCACGGACGCAGTGCACGCGCCCTGCTGCGTCGCGTCGGTCACCGGATACGGCTGCAGGCGCGGTACGGCGCCCGTGAGGTGCACCGAGCCCTGGATCGTCCCGCCGTTGGTGACTGGCTGAGCCGTGTACCCCACGAGCAGCGCGCCCAGCGGGAGCATCGACAGGAGCGCGATAAGCGACGGTCTGATCTTCATCTCGAAACCTCCATGCTTCGACGGTCATGCTGCTCTCGTATTCCAACCGGGAGCCCGTGTGGCCGAGATTCGTCATCGCGTCACGTAGGGGGCCGCCGAGAGGTAGCGGCCGAGCGCGCTTCCCTCGCTGAGCGACAGCACATACGCGACGAGATCCCAGCGCATTTGGGTGCCCCACGCGGCCCGGCGCTCCTCGGGCATCGCCCAGAGCGCCTCGGTCGTCGGCATCTGGGCAACGAACGCTGTGAGGTTGCGCATCCCCGCCGGAGAGAGCGCTTGCCGATAGCGGCTGAGGTCCGGGTAGCCGTCGCGACCGACGAGCAGCGCCTCGTCGTAGGAGGGCATCGGCGTGCCATTCACGCCCGTGGCGAACGTCCGGTAGATGTCGATCGGGCGAGTGCCGCCGCGCATCTGCCCGCTGGTGAAGTCGTACGCGATGGCTCGGAGGCCGCTGTCGTCGCGGAGCGTCGAGGCGGCGGGGCCGTCGCCGCGTCCGCCCGTGCCGTGGCAGGTCCAACATTGCAAGAGCACGTAGACGAGGCGGCCGCGGCGGCGCGAGGCGTCGTCGAACGTCGGCACGCTCGTCGGCATCGGGAGCGGCGCGACGGTCGGCTCCTCGCGGAACCGCGCGGAGAGCGTCTTCAGGTACTGCACCACCGCCCACATATCGCGGAGCGAGAGCCGTCCCTCCCAGCTCGGCATGACGGTGCCGGGCGCGCCGCGCCGCACGGTGCGCATCAGGTCCGCGTCGGTCGGGAGCTCGCCGCTCGTCGTCGTGCGCCACTTGTAGGCGCCCGAGGTGAAGTCGCGCGGCACGACCTCGAGGAAGCGCGCGGCCGGGCCTCGGCTGTCGCCAGCGAGCCCGTGGCAGGTCGCGCAGCGGCTCCGGTAGATCGAGCGGCCGCGCTGCTCGGCGATGGCGAGCCTCGCCGCGTCGAGGTGAGGTGGTAGCGGGGCGGCAGCCTCGGGTGCGACGGCGTCGTCGGGCGCGCGTGCGACGTCGGTCGGGGCCGTGCCGTCGGTGGGCGCGACAGGGGCGTCCACCGCGTCACCCTCGACGCCGACTTCCACGGCGGGCACAGCCGTCTCCCCCGACGCGCCCTCGAGGGGCGCGACAGGCGCTTCGTCACCGCCGACTTGGGCGACCGCGACGGCAGCCGTCAGGAGCACGATACTCATCGCGCAGCCCGCGACCCCCGATCGCTCGAGGAGGCCGACCAGCATACGGGACCTCTCTAGACCCCTGACAGGGGTGCTACGCTTGACCTCACTCAAACTGAGTCTCCCCCTCGACGTGAAGGCTCCGGCACGTGTTCGGCACCTATTTTCATGCGCTTGCGAGCTGTACTGCCATAGGGCTGTGCCTCGCGCTTGCCAGCTGCACGGCCTCTGCCGACCGTCTCCCGTGCGTCCGCGACGACGACTGCGCGGATTACGAGCTCTGCTACGAGGACGACCTCTGCCTGCCGAGTGATACCGCGCGGCAGCTCGGGGGCACGGTCGGGCTCGAATGCGGCGTGCGCGATGGGCAGCAGCAAGGCTGCTTCGACCGCGAGACCTGCCACCGCGGCTTCTGTGACGGCGTGCCGGAGTTCGCCGGCGCGCAGATGGCGACGACCGCCTCCGAGACGTCGCTCGAGGTGATGTGGACCGCCGCCGTCGACGCGACGCCCGCCGAGGAGCTGCGCTACGAGGTCTTCGTCGCGCGCGCGCCCGGCGGCTTCGACTGGACGATCCCGACGCTCACGGTCGTCGGCGTCGATCACGTCCGCATCGAGGACCTCGACACCAACCGCCGCTACTACATCGTCGTGCGCGCGGTCGACCAATTCGAGCAGACCGACGGTAACCGGACGGTCGTCTCCGCGGTGCCCGGCTGCGTCGACTTCGCGACTCAGGTGCAGCCGCTGCTCACCGCGTCGTGCACCTCTTGTCACTCGGGCACCTCGCCGCCGCGCGCCCTCGTGCTCGGCTCGTATGCTGGGCTGCGCACTGGCTCGATGCTGCGGCAGGTGGTCGTGCCGTGTCGCGCCGATGCGAGCCTGCTCTACCTGAAGATCGCGCAGTCGCTGCCCCCGATCGGCTCGCGGATGCCGTTCGGCGGGCCGTACCTCGAGTCCGAACAGCTCGCGCTCGTCCGGACTTGGATCGACCAAGGCGCGTCCGAGACCTGCCCCTCGACGCCGGGCGTCTGCGCGAACGACACGCCGCCCGCCTTCGCGGGGCTCACGACGGCGCGCCTGCTCGACCCGACGCACGTGGAGCTGTGCTGGTCCGCGGCGACCGACGACGCGACGCCCGCCGAGAAGCTCGTCTACGAGGTCTACGAGGGAATCCTGCCTGGCGGCGAGAACTTCACGCGCCTGCCGCGCTTCACGACGGGCACGGGCCAGACCTGCGCGGTGCTCCCCGGGCGCGTTCCCAACGAGACGAATTGCTGGGTCGTGCGCGCGCGCGACGCCGCCGGCAATCGTGACGGCAACTTCGCCGAGCGCTGCGTCACGGTGCCGCCGACCACGTGCGTCGACTACCGCTCGATGATCCAGCCGCTGCTCGACGAACGCTGCGTGCATTGCCACTCCTCGATCCGACCGTTCCGCGATCAGAGCTTCGAAAGCTACTCGAGCACCACCGCGCGCGCCTCGGTGCTCCTCGCGCGCTGCCGCCCCGACGACAGCCTCCTATATCAGAAGCTCGTCGCCGACTCTCCGGTCGCTGGGCAGCGCATGCCGGTCGACGGTCCGCCGTTCCTGAGCCCGGCCCAGATTCAGCTCGTACGACAGTGGATCGAGGAAGGAGCGCGGCAGCAGTGTACCGACCCGAACCCGTGCTGAGGCACGCGCTCCTCGCGCTCGTTGCGTGCACCGTCGTCGGCTGCATCGACTTCGGCTACGTCGCGCCGCTCGCCGTGAAGCCTGACGCCGGCGAGCCGGAGGACACCGGCCCCGTCAACGACGACGGCTGCGTCGAAGGGCCCGCCCTGCCGCGCGACGATGGCCCACAGATCCGCTACTACGCGCTCGACGTCGATCAGCACCTCTTGAACATCCACGCGGGGCAGACCGTGACGTGGGTCAACGCCTCGCCGATGAGCCACACCGCGACCGCAGGCACGCCGAGCGCGCCGCTCACGGCCGAGAACGGCGGCTTCGACAGCGGCGGCCTCGCCGCGGGCGGCAGTCGCTTCGCGTGGACGTTCTGCGCGCAGCGCACGGTGACCTGGTTCTGCCGCACGCACCCCGCGCTGATGTACG
>CAIUAC010000760.1 GCA_903896985.1 uncultured Sandaracinus sp. | reverse complement strand
TGTGTACGCAGTCATTCAAACAGGCAGTAAGCAATATCGCGTCCAGCCCGGCGATGTCAAAGGTGTAGCGCTCGCGGCCGGGCGTGGCGTTGAGCGCCGCGGAGCCGGAGACGCCGTTGGCTGCATAGGCCCCAATCCCAGGACCGAGCACCTCGACGTCCGTGTCCTTGAGCGCGCCGAGCGTGCCGTCCGTGAACTCGAGCGCCGTCGCGCGAATCGTCGATGGCCCCAACGTTCGCACGCACGTGTAGAAGAGCCACAGCCCCGCGGCCGGCCGCTCGTCCGCCTGCGCAAGAGCCGGGTCGCGCACGGACACACAGGCTTCCGAGGGGGCTACGAGCAGCTCCGCGGACTGCGGCGAAGGCGGTGCGCCGCGGCTACCGGTGGGAGCCTTTACATAGGCGATGTCATAGACGTCTGCGGTCGCCGTCGCGCGCGCAAACGCCAGGATGTGCTCGCCGACGGTGGAGTCGAAGCGCGTGCCCTGATACGTCGCGCTCGCGGTGGGTTCGCGCACGCTGCCCGGCTCGACGCAGGACGCGCAAGTGGGCGGGGTTCGAGTGAGGTACGGAGGGGCGGGGCTCGTCGGAAGTGCGGCCCACGAAGACGTGAAGGACGGCGCCTCTGCCGCGCCGATGGAGAAGTCGATCGGAGCGGTCTCCTCGAGGTCGCGCCCGAGCTTCGCCGCATCGTAGAAGAGCCGCTGAGTGCCCGAGTAGGGGAGCAGCGCGGGAGCGCTGAGGCCGCCGGCCGCCCAGTCGTCGGCGGCCGCGACGCCCGAGGCCGTGATGGGGTCTCCCGCCGAGGAGAAGACATTGGGATTCGTGCAGCCGAGCGTCGAGACGGTGAGCGGACCGACCGTCACGGAGCTCCCCCGCCCCTCGACTGCGAGGGAGAGCCCCGGGGCCGCCGGCACGCCAAGGAGCGAGTCCCCCGGACACGCGCGGAGCAGGCTCTGCGCGGTGAACGCGACGTTGCTGGCGACGGTGTGCTCCAGCCCGTCGGTGCCGGTCAACACGCTCGCCGCGAGGACCGCTAGACCATCCTGCACGCTCGAAGAGATATCGATCACGACGCGCCCGGTGGGGTCGATCGCCGTTGGCTCGACCAGCTCGGTTGTCCCGCTCGTGACGTGCAGCGTGTTGCCAGCCGTGACGCTGACGCGCAGGTCCGCGGCCAAGGCTGCGCCGCGCACCGGGACCGTGGCGCCCGTGAGCAGCACCGCCGCTTCATCCGTGCACGCGCCCGTACAGGCGTCACCGTGGAGATAGACTTCGACCCGCGCGCCGAGCGCGAGAGGCACACAACTCTTCGTTCGGTCGCGCGGCATCAGCGAGCGCAGCACTCCGTCGGCGCCGAAGCTCGTGAGACCTATCCCCGATACCGTGGTGAAAGTACTCGCGAAGTCGTTCGCGGGGACTGTCCAAGTGCCTCCGACATCAGGCGCCGTCCAAGGCTCAGACAAGGACACGGTGCCGGCGCCTCCGGCGCAGCACCGGGCATCGTTCGCGCAGTCGAGGTCATCACAGTCGGTCACGCCATCGCAGTCGTCATCGACGGTGACCCCGTTGAAGCAGGTCTCTCGCGAGCGGCAGCCTCCACCGTCGTTCCGCCCAGCGTCGTACGGCTCCGGAGGCAGCGGCTCCGGCGCGTTGATCAGCGAGCACGCGGGCAGCGCGGCCATCGCGACGAGGGCGAGGCAGACCTTCATCGTTCGGGTCAGGCGGGTCATGGGAACCTCAGGGCGAGCGCGCCGCCGAGCAGCCCGACGCCGGCGAGCGGGGCCACCGTGACTGAGCCGGTCGAGCCTCCGCCCGCCTCGTCGTCGTCGATCCAATAGAGCAGGAGCGTCGTCAGACCGAACGCCGCGCCGGTCAGCCACAGCCCGTCAGCGAGCGTGTTGAGCGCGAGGATCTGCGTGCGCTGCGCGGCCAGCTTGTCGTAGTCGGCCTGCGACGCGAACTGCGGGTCGTAGTTCTGACGGTCGGTGCTGTATTGGGTGTTGATGCCGCCGCCGATCGCGCCCGCGACGAGCCCGAGCGTGAAGACCGCCGTCGTCGCGACGAGCGCGACCGTCGGCCAAGCGCCGAGCTCCGTCAGCGTCTCGGGGTCGACGCCGAGGGTCACCTCGAGGCGAGTGCGGTTGTCGGGCTGCACCGCGATCGTGGACTCGTACGGCAGCCGCCCAGGCGCCTCGACGCGCAGCCGATGCGTACCGGAGCCGAGCGAGCCGAGCACGCGCCGCCCCTCGCCGAGCGGCTGCCCGTCGACGAGCACGCGCGCCGCGACGTCGACGAGCACCTCGACCTGCCCGGGCCCCGTCGCCGCGCCGTCGGCGCTGCGCGTCGCGTCGAGCTCGAGGAGCGCGCCTCCCGGCAGGATCTCGACGCTGCGCTCGCTGAGCGTGCGGCCGCCGAGCGCGACGCGCAGCGCGTGCACGCCCGCGGGCACCGACACGCTCGCGTTCGTCGCCAAGGGCGCGCCGTCGAGCGTCGCGACCGCACCGCGCGACGCGAGCACGCGGAGCAAGCCCGGGCGCGGCGCGAGCTGCACGTTCAAGCGC
>CAIUAC010000759.1 GCA_903896985.1 uncultured Sandaracinus sp. | reverse complement strand
CGCGAACCAGGGCGACTTCCAGCGCTACGTCGTCGACGCGTGGGTGGGGCCGGAGCGCAGCTTCTTCGGCGGCAAGCTGTACCTGAACGCCTCCGTGCACGCGCTCTACTTCTCGCCGTTCCAGGTCGCGAGCACGGTGCGCGACCAGGTCGAGTACGGGATCGCCTTCCTCGAGCAGACCGTGCGGCTCGACCTGCGCGACGACGCAGTGAACCCGCACGCTGGCTTCTTCTTCCAGGTCGGGCTGCAGGAAGCCGGGCCGTCTCCGCCCGGCTCGTGGACGTACTTCCGCGCGACGCCCGAGGTGCGGGGCTACGCGCCGCTGCCGCTCGGCATCGTGCTCGCGGGGCGCTTCGCGCTCGGCATCATGGAGATCACCGACACCAGCCTGAACCAGACGATCGACGGTGCCCCCGCCGATGACCCCGCGACGACGGCCGTCGACGAGTCTCTGCCGACCTCTGGCGCTGGGTGGCTCGGGCCCGAGACGTACCGCCTGCGCGGCGGTGGCGCGAACTCCAACCGCGGCTTCCTGCCGGTGCGCCTCGGTGGGCGCACGCATGTGCTGCAGCGACCGTCGGGGCTCCCGGGCGGCGGGACGGAGGACGTGACGGTGACGGACACGGCGCAGCTCGGCGGATTGCGCCGCTGGGAGGCGTCCCTCGAGCTGCGCGTACCGCTGACGGAGAGCATCGGCGTGGTGCTCTTCGCGGACGCCGGCGACGTCAACCCGACGAAGCAGTTCCGCTTCTTCGCGCCGCAGCTCACGCTCGGCTTCGGCCTCCGCTACCGCACGATCATCGGCCCGATTCGCCTCGATCTCGGCCTCCGGCAGCCGTGGGCGCGCTGCTTCGGCGCCGCCTCGAGCTGCCCGCCTGACCCGGCGCCACAGTCGTTCCTCTTCGACGCGTGGAAGATCAACGGCGCGATCCACATCACGATCGGGGAGGCCTTCTGATGTGGAAGGCGGGCGCGCGCATCGTCGGCTGGACGAGCCTCGGCGCGCTCGCGCTCGCGGCGTCGCTGGCCGCGCACACGCGCACAGGCCTATTTTTGAGGGCTGCGCGGGACACGACGAACACGCTCGTCTCGGACGCGCTCGCGGGGGACCTCACGATCGGGCGCATCGAGCGCCTCGACCTCGAGCGCGTCGTCGTAAGACACGTCGTCATACACGACCCGGCCGGTCGGCGCGTCATCGTGGCGGACCGCGTCGAGGCCGTGCCGAACGTCCGCGCGCTGCTGCGCGGCGTCGTCGCGCTCGACCGCGTGCGGGTGCGCGGCGGGGCCGTGCATCTGATCACGACGCCGCAAGACGCGATCCCTTCGCTCGCGTCGGCGTTCTACTCCGCGACGCCTTCCACGGGCCCCGCGGGCGCGACCCCGACGGTGCGCCTGCGCGATCTCGCGGTCGAAGACCTGCTCGCGTACGGCGACGAGCCCGGCGTGAAGAACCTGCGCGTCGAGCACCTCTACGCGCGCGGCAGCCTCACGCTCGAGCACGACGCGCTCGCCCTGCGCCTGCGCGACGTGCGCGGTCACGTCGTGTCGCCGTACCGCCCGAGCGTCGACCTGACGGGCGGCTACGGGCTGATCACCAACGACCCGCACCGCACGGTCGAGCTTCACGCCGACCT
>CAIUAC010000758.1 GCA_903896985.1 uncultured Sandaracinus sp. | reverse complement strand
GGACCCATCGTCGATCGGGCTCCGTACCTGATCCAGCGCAACGCGGGCTGGAGCGCCGCGGACGGCCGCATGACCTACACCGCATTCAAGGCTGCCATCGCCTTCACCGGCCAGCCGCAGATGATCCGCATCACGGACGCCCCGGCGAACGGCGGCCACACGATGACGGTCTATGGCGTGACGCCCAACTGGCTGCTCATCGCGGACCCGAACTACCCGGGCGTGGGGCGCCGCATCCGCTTCGACCCGGCCACGGGCAAGCTCGGGCCGTTCAGCTCGGCCGGGAATGCGGCCGACATCGCGGCGGGCAAGAGCGTGAGCTATGTCCACTTCGCCTATGTCCACTGGCAACTCGCCAATTCGGCCGCGTGGTTCAAGGCATCGTGGGCGGCGTTCGAGGCGGGCACCGTCTTCGACACCGTGCTCACGCTCGTCGCGCCCGCGCTGACGACAGCCGCGCTCGCGCCGCTCGTGTTCATCGCCGTCCGCCGCGTCGATCAGCTCGCGCTCCGACGCGCGACGCGCACGACGGCGCCGGGCGCGGGCGAAGGGCCGAGCGCGCCATGAACCTGCTCTCTCCGCGCCGCGAGGTCGGCGAGTTCAAGAAGCACTACAAGTGGATGGCGCTCGCCGCCGTCATCGCGTTCGCCGGGCTGTTCTTGCGCGCGGCGAACATGGAGCTGCTCGACTACGAGCGCTGGCAGAAGATCGCCACCGAGAACATCACCAAGACGATCACGCTGCCGGCGACGCGCGGGCTGCTCCGCGACACCGCCGGGCGCATCGTCGCGACGAACCGCCCCGCGTACAACGTCTACCTCACGCCGCAGCTGCTCGATCCCGTGAAGGATGTGCCGCGTCTGGCGGAGCTGATGAGCCTCGACGGGCGGCAGAAGGCCGAGCTCGAGGCGCGGCTCGCGGCGATCCCGCTCCACCGGCGCACGCATCAGGTCGAGATGTTCCGCGACATCACGCGCGATCAGCTCGCGTCGCTCGAGCAGCACGAGGCGGAGCTGAAGGGCGTCGACGTCGTCGCGGAGCCGGTGCGCATGTATCCGTTCGGGCCGCTCGCGGCGCACGCCATCGGGTACCTCAACGAGGTCAACGCCGAGGACCTCGAGCGCGCGCCGGATCAGGGCTATCGCGCGGGCGACACCGTCGGCCGCAGCGGCATCGAGCGCGCCTGGGAGAGCTACGTGCGCGGGCGGCGCGGCGTGCGGCGCGTGATCGTCGAGGCGCGCGGGCAGCGCACGGACGAGGAGCACACCGAGCGGCCGCACGAGACGCGCCGCGAGCCGGTGCCGGGCCGAGATCTGACGCTCACGCTCGACATGGAGCTGATGCGCATCACGGAGCGCGCGTTCCGCGGGCATCCGTCGGGCGGCGCCGTCGTCGTCGACGTGCGCACGGGGCGCGTGCGCGCGCTCTTCTCGAAGCCGAGCTACGACCTCAACGAGCTGGCGGGGCGCCTCTCGCATGATCGCGCGCGCGAGATCATCGACAATCCGCTGCGCCCGCTGATCGACAAGACGATCTACGAGTCGTACTTCCCGGGCTCGACGTTCAAGGTGATCAGCGCGCTCGCGGCGCTCGGCGGCGGCATCCTCGACGCGAACAGCCACGTCGACTGCCCGGGCTACTACGAGTACGGCGGGCGTCGGTTCCGCTGCCTGCAGCAGCACGGCGACGTCGACATGCACCAGGCGATCGTGCGCTCGTGCAACACGTTCTTCTACGACCTCGCGCGGCAGGTCGGCATGGACAGGCTCGCGCACATGGCGCGCGAGTTCGGCCTCGGCGAGCGCACGGGCATCGGCATCAACACCGAGACGAGCGGCTTCATCCCGACGGTCAACTGGTACCAAGAGCACTACCCGCACGGCTTCCGCGGCGGGTTCACGCTCAACGAGGCCATCGGGCAGGGCAACACCAAGGTCACGCTGATGCAGCTCGCGATGGCGTACGCGGCGATCGCCAACGGCGGCACGCTCTACGTCCCGCAGCTGATCGAGCGCGTCAGCGGGCCGGACGGCACGCTGATCGAGGAGTTTCAGCCGCGCGTGAGGCGTCGCGTGGACGTGTCGCGCGAGAACCTCACCTACGTCATCGACGGGCTCTACGGGGTCGTCAACGACCGCACGGGAACGGCGTACGCGGCGCACGTCGAGGGCGGCGTGCCGATCGCGGGCAAGACGGGCACGGCGCAGGTCTCCGGGCGCGCCGCGCGCGATGACGAGGACCCCCGGCAGACCTGGTACTACAACCGCTCGCACGCGTGGTTCGCGGGCTTCGCGCCGGCGGGAAATCCCGAGCTCGTGGTCGTCGTGCTGATCGAGCACGGCGGCGGCGGCGGCAAGAACGCAGCGCCGATCGGGATCCAGATCCTCCAGGAGTATCTCGGCCCGCGCTATGCGGCGCAGCAGCAGGCTGCGGCGGCGGAGGCGGCTGCGGCAGCGGCGTTGGCGAACGCGCCGCGCGGACGCGGGCACGCGGGAGCCCACTGATGGCCAACCTCAGCAAGGGGCTGCGCGCGCACTTCGACTGGCCGCTCTTCGTGACCGTCGCCGCGATCGCCGTCGTCGGCGTGACGAACCTGTACAGCGCGACGAGCGCTCCGGGCGCGCGCGCGGACATGTACATCCAGCAGATCTATTGGCTGACGCTCGGCTCCGCCGTCGCCGCGCTCGTCGTCGCCATCGACACTCGACACCTCGAGCGACACGGCTGGACGCTCTACGGCATCGGCATCGTGCTCCTGCTGCTGGTGTTCCTGCTCGCGCGCACGATCCGCGGCAGTCAGAGATGGATTCCGATAGGCGCGTTCTCGCTGCAGCCGAGCGAGCTGATGAAGATCTTTCTCATCATCGCGCTCGCGAAATATCTGCACAACGACCCGAAGACCGAGGGGCGCACGCTCAAGGATTTGATCATCCCGGCGGCGATCCTCGCGCTGCCGATGGCGCTCGTGCTCAAGCAACCCGACCTCGGCACGGGCATGATCCTCGCGTCGATCTTCGGCACGATCATGGTGCTGACGAACCTCAAGCTTCGCTCGCTCTTCACGCTCGCGGCGGCGTTCATCGCCAGCGCGCCGCTGACGTGGACCTATCTGCTGAAGGACTATCAGCAGGAGCGCTTCACCTCCTTCTGGCAGCAGCTGACCGGCGAGGCGTCGAAGGCGCACATCCTCGACGCGGGCTGGCACGCGCATCAGTCGCAGGTGGCGATCGGCTCGGGCGGGCTGTTCGGCAAAGGGTTCATGCAGGGGACACAGAACCAACATCGGTTCTTGCCGGATCAGCACTCGGACTTCCCGTTCGCGGTGTGGGCGGAGGAGCAGGGCTTTCTCGGAGTCGTGCTGCTGCTCGGGCTCTATCTGTTTCTCGTCGTCTGGGGGCTGAAGGTCGCGTCGCAGGCGAAGGACCGCTTCAGCGCGGTGCTCGCCGTCGGCGTGAGCGCGATGTTCTTCTGGCAGTCCACGATCAACATCGCGATGGTGATGGGCGTGCTGCCCGTCGTCGGCGTCACGCTGCCGCTCTTCAGCTACGGCGGCTCGAGCGTGCTGACCGTCATGCTCGGCGTCGGCCTGCTGATGAACGTCAGCGTGCGGCGATTTAGCTTCTAGCCCGCGCGACGATGCGGAGCTTTGGCTCCGCCCGCGCGACGATGCGGAGCTTTGGCTCCGCCCGCGGCGATTCAGCTTCTAGACAGGCTCGCGCGGGTCTTGTTGCGCGGCGAGCGTCGCCGCCTGTGCGGCGCGGTACTTCACGAGCGCCTCGCGCAGGTGCGGGTATTTGTTCCCGAGGAACGCGACGGCGAGGAGCGCCGCGTTCGTCGCGCCCGCCTTGCCGATCGCGAGCGTGCCGACGGGAATTCCCGCGGGCATCTGCACGATCGAGAGCAGCGAGTCCATGCCGCGGAGCGCCTGCGACTCCATCGGGACGCCGAGCACCGGGAGGACCGTGAGCGCGGCGATCACGCCGGGCAGGTGCGCGGCGCCGCCTGCGCCGCCGATCAGCACCTCGAGGCCGCGCTCGATCGCCGTGCCGACGTAGTCGAAGAGCAGCTGCGGCGTGCGATGCGCGGAGATCACGCGCACCTCGTGAGGGACGCCGAGGCCCTCGAGCGTGCTCACGGTGTGCCGCATCGTCTCCCAGTCGGAGCGAGAGCCCATGAGGATGCCGACCAGAGGTGTCGCGGAGAGGGAATCAGGGGCTGTGGCCACGGGCCGTTTATAGCATGGCAGTCCGTGCTATCTGGCGAGGATGCCCACCTCGCGCCGGACCAAGGTCGCCGTGCTGCAGATGAACTCCGGCCCCGACCTCGCGGCGAACCTCGCCGTCGTCGACTGGCTCGTGAAGGCGGCCGCGGAGGATCACGCGGAGCTGATCGTGCTGCCCGAGTGCTTCGCGCTGCTCGGACCCGAGGACGCGAAGCTGGGCATCGCGGAGGCGCTGCCCGCGGGCGGTCCGGTGCTCGCGCGGTGCGCGGCGCTCGCGCGGGAGACGCACACCGAGCTGATCCTCGGCGGCTTCTGGGAGAAGGCGAGCGACGCGCGGCATGTGCGCAACAGCTGCGTGCACCTGAGCGCGGACGGCGAGGTGCGCGCGGTGTATCGCAAGATTCACCTCTTCGACGTGGACCTGCCGGACGGCACGAAGCTGACGGAGAGCGAGAGCGTCGAGCCGGGGACCGAGGTGGTCACGACCGACACGGCGTTCGGCAAGCTCGGGCTGAGCGTCTGCTACGACCTGCGCTTCCCGGAGCTCTATCGGCGGCTCGTCGATCAAGGCGCGATCGCGCTCGCGGTGCCCGCCGCGTTCACGCTGACGACTGGCAAAGATCACTGGCATGTGTTGCTGCGCGCGCGCGCGGTCGAGTCGCAGTCGTATGTGCTCGCCGCGGCGCAGACGGGCACGCACTTCGGCAGCCGCGCGAGCTACGGGCACGCGCTGATCGTCGACCCGTGGGGCACGGTGCTCGCCGAGTGCGGCGAGGGCGAAGGCTTCGCGACGGCGTGGCTCGATCCCGAGGTCGTCAAGCGCGTGCGCGGGAGCTTGCCGTCGCTCGCGCACCGACGACTGCGCTGAGGGCGCGGCGTCGGCGAGGGCGTGGCGGCGCGGCTTCAGCGCACGAGCGAGAGCACGGCGGCGGGCGCGAAGGCGCGGAGATGGCCGCTCTCTTCGGCCACGTAGAGCCAGCCGCGCTCGTCGACGCGGAGCACGTCGGGGATGAGGTCGCACTCGACCGCGGGGCCGAGGCTCGCGCCGTCGGAGGGCTTGAGCACGTGGACCTGGGCGGCGGGGACGAAGAGGCCGCCGTTGCGCAGGACCGGCTCGAGGCGACGCGGGACATCGTCGGTCGCGGGGTTGGCGAGCTCGCGCTCCCAGCGGACGGCGCCGCTGTCGAGGTCGAGCGCGGTGACGCGACCGCCGGGGGCGTTGACGACGAGCGAGCGGTCGACGGCGAGGGCAGAGCCACCGCGGCCGAGGCCGGGGTCGGCGGTCATCCAGCGGAGGGAGCCGTCGCGCGGCTCGACGCCGACGAGGGTCGCGCCTTGAGCGCTGCGTGAGGCGCCCGCGACGGGCAAGCACGCGAGTCCGTCGAGCCCGAGCGGCGCTGCGAGCGGGGCGGCGCCGAGATCGCGACGCCAGAGCTCACGGCCCGAGTAGAGGTCGAGCCCGAACAGCGTGCCCGCGCCGGCGCCGGGATCTCCGGCGACCGCGAGCGCGACGTCCCGCGCGACGGCGGGCGCGAGGGAGAAGCGCGCGGGCTCGCTGAAGCGCCAGACGACCTCGCCCGACGCGACGTCGAGCGCGTGCACGGCGCCGTCGCCGCAGACGACGAGCAAGATGCGCCCCGCGCGCCGCAGCTTGAACGCGCCGCCCCGCGCGCGGAAGCGCCAGCGCAGCTCGCCCGTGCGCAGATCGATCGCGACGAGGCGCGTCTGCCCCTCGGCGAGGATGGCCATCGGCGGCAGATCGCCACCGCCCGCGAACGAACACGCCGGGACGCCTCCGGCGCGCGGCACGACGCGCGTGCGGGCGAGCACCTCGCCCTCGGCGATGTCCCAGACCTCGACGGCGCCGTCGGGCGTCTGCCGCAAGAGTGAAGTGCCGACCATCATCGACGCGGCCCGCGGCGCGCGGCGAGCCCAGACGACCTCGCCGGTCTCGCGCGAGAGCGCGACGATGCGGCGCGCGGTCGACACGACGACGCGCTCTCCGCAGAGGTACGTCGTCGAGGCGTCGAGCCCTTCGATCTCGGTGCGCCAGCGCTCGGCGTAGCGAAGTCGGCCCATCGCGGCAGCCGGAGACGTGCGGAGCGGCGCGCGCGCGCCTGCCTCTGCGCTCGGCGCGGGCTCTGCGCTCGGGGGGCTCGACAGGCGCAGTCGGTCGGGGTTGCTGTTGACGAAGCCGTCCTTGCGCGTGCGCGTGCGCAGGATCTTGCGGAGCGCGCGGACCTCGTCGCGCAGCGCGGTGACGCGCAGATTGCGCAGCTGTGCGCGGTCTGCGGAGCCGAGCCCGCGCATCAGATCGGTGGCGAGGCGCAGCACAGGCTCTGCCGCGCCAGGCACGTCGAGCGCGGGCACGGTGAGCGTCGCGTCGGTGCCCTCACCGATCGTGAGCGCGACCTCGCCGTCCTTCGCGAGGCGAAGCCCGACGACGAAGGAGCCGGTGCGCAGCCGTACATGAACGCCGCGCTCAGCCTCCCAGGCGTCGATCAGCGCGCGCACCGCGGCGACGAGGCGATGAGCGACCAGGAAGATCGGGCCGCGCGCGAGGGCGATGCGACGACCGCGCGAGTACGCCCAGAGACGCCCCTCGAAGAGCGTCGCGTGCACGTCGGCGCGCGC
>CAIUAC010000757.1 GCA_903896985.1 uncultured Sandaracinus sp. | reverse complement strand
TCGCCCACGGCATCCCGCTCGACGCCTTCGTGTTCGGGCACGTCGGGCGCTTCCACCCGATCAAGAACCAAGCTGGCATCCTGCGCGCCGCGGCTGAGGTGCTCCGGCAGCACGACACTGCGCACGTCGCGCTGGTCGGGCGTGCGCTCCGAAACGAGCTCGCGGCGCACGTCCCCCCGGGCGACCTCGCGCGCCGCGTTCACCTCCTCGACGGCGTCGAGGAGCCGCAGGACGCGTACTCGTCGTTCGACGCCTACGTGCACAACTCCGACTTCGAGGGGTTCCCGAACGTGGTCGCCGAGGCGATGCTCGAGTCGCTGCCCATCGTCTGCAGCGACGCCGGTGAGTCCCGCGCGATCGTCGGGCCCGACAACCGCGTCGTCCCGCCGCAGCGCGACGACCTGCTCGCCGCGGCGATGCTCGAGGTCGTGCGGCTGCCGACCGACGCGCGCCTCACGCTCGGCGCATCCAATCGCGCGCGCGTGGCCGAGCGGTACTCGGTGGAGCGCAGCGTGCGAGAGTTCGAGCAGCATTTCGCCGACGCCGCAGGAGGCCGCTGATGTGTGGGTTCGCAGGCAGCTACGGCTACGCGGGGACGGCCGCCGAGCTAGAAGCCGCCGCGCTTCGAATGTCCGACGAGATCGCGCGCCGCGGCCCCGACGACCGGCAGGTCTGGTCCGACCCCGACGCTCGGCTCGCGCTCGCCTTTCGCCGTCTCGCCATCCTCGACCTCAGCCCCGAGGGGCGCCAGCCGATGCACTCGGCGCGCTTCTCCATCGTCTTCAACGGCGAGATCTACAACTTCGGGGAGCTCCGCGCGGAGCTCGCCGCGCTCGGGCACACCTTCCGCGGGCACTCGGACACGGAGGTCATCCTCGCGGCCGCGGCCGAGTGGGGCGTCGTTCGGGCGCTACAGCGGCTCGTCGGGATGTTCGCCATCGCCCTCTGGGATAGGCACGAGCGCTCGCTCCATCTCGCGCGCGATCGGATGGGCGAGAAGCCGCTCTACTACGGCTGGTGCGGCGACGTGCTCCTCTTCGGCTCGGAGCTCGACGCGCTCCGGGCGCACCCGGCGTTCGTCTCCGAGGTCGATCGCGACGCGCTGCGCGGTTACGCCCGCTTCGGCTACGTCCCTGGCCCGCAGGCCATCTGGAAGGGCTTCCGCAAGCTCCTGCCCGGGCACGTCGTCACCTTCCGCGACGGCGCGCGCGGCGAGCCCGCGCCGTATTGGCAGCTGCGGGACGCGCTCGCGAAGCCCATTCGCGCGACGGGAGCCGAGGCGCACGCCGAGGTCGAGCGGCTGCTGCTCCAGTCGGTCAAAGGCTGCATGGTCGCCGACGTGCCGCTCGGCGCGTTCTTGTCGGGTGGCATCGACAGCTCGCTCATCGTCGCGCTGATGCAGGCGCAGAGCGCGCGCCCCGTGCGCACGTTCACCATCGGCTTTCACGACGAGGGCTACGACGAGGCGCCGCACGCCAAGCGCGTCGCCGCGCACCTCGGCACCGAGCACACCGAGCTGTACGTCTCGGGCGAGGACGCGCTCGCCGTCGTGCCGGGCTTGGCGCGGATGTACGACGAGCCCTTCGCCGACAGCTCGCAGATCCCGACCTCGCTCGTCGCCAAGCTCGCGCGGCAGCACGTCACGGTCAGCCTCTCCGGGGATGGCGGCGACGAGCTCTTCGGCGGCTACGAGCGCTATTCGCTCGCGCAGCGCCTCTGGAAGCAGCTACGTCGCGCGCCGCTCGGGTTACGGCTCAGCGCCGCGCGACTCCTCCGTTTGCCGCGCACCGATCACTGGGACGCCGCCCTCCCCCGCATCGTCGTCCCGGGGCTCCAAGGGCGCCTCACCGGCGACCGAATCCACAAGCTCGCGGACAAGCTCGGCGCGCGCACGGCGGGCGAGTTCTACGCGGGGCTCGCGATGACCTGGGACGACCCGGGCAAGGTCGTGCGCGGCGGCGTCGATCGCCTGACGGGCTTCGACGATCCGCGCCGTCAGGTCGCGCTCGACGACGTCTTCGACGGCTTCATGTACACGGACACGCTGACGTACCTGCCGGACGACATCCTCGTGAAGGTGGACAGGGCGACGATGGCGGTCAGCCTCGAGGGGCGCGCGCCGCTGCTCGATCACCGCCTCGCCGACTACCTCTGGTCGCTGCCGCACTCGGTGCGGGTGCAGGGGCTCCGACGGAAGCGCTGGCTCAAGGAGACCCTCTACAAGCACGTGCCGCGCGCGATCGTGGAGCGCCCGAAGATGGGCTTCGGCATCCCGCTCGCCGACTGGCTGCGTGGCCCTCTGCGACCGTGGGCAGAGGCGCTCCTCGACGCGCGTCGCCTCGACGAAGAGGGCTTCTTCCACGCGGGCGAGATCCGCAAGCGGTGGAGCGAGCATCAGTCCGGGGCGCGCAACTGGCAGACGCCGCTCTGGAACATGCTGATGTTCCAGGCGTGGCACGAAGCCCGACGCTGAGCGCGCTGCGTCAGGCTGGGCGAGCCGCTTCGGCCATCGACACGCTCTGAATCCCATAGCGCCGCCGGAGCGCCTCGAACTCGTCGAGGATCTTCCCGAGGAACTCCAGGTTCGCGCGCAGGTTCGTGCCGAAGTTGTGCGGGTGCCACCAGAGGTGGACGTCACCCCCATCGCGCGCCGCGCGGCGCAGCGCGCCGACGATCCGCGCGAGCCTCGCCCGCTCGAGGTAGCGCAGGCGACCGCGCGGCACGGGGCGCAGGAAGATGCTCCCCGGCACGTCGACGGGAGAGTCCGTACGCCCGCGCG
>CAIUAC010000756.1 GCA_903896985.1 uncultured Sandaracinus sp. | reverse complement strand
GCCGTGCGGGCCCTCGGCGCCTTTGGCTCGCAGGCCACCGACGCGCTGCGCGAGCGCCTGACCGACGCGGACCCGATGGTGCGGACGGCGGCGGTCGCCAGCCTCGTCAGCGCCGATCGCACGGCCGCGCGCCTCGCCCTGACGCCGCTCTTCGGCCTCGCGCCGAGCAGCGCCGGGCTCGAGGCCGCGCGCCTCCTCGCCCGCCGCGAGCCCGACGACGAGCGCGCCACCGTCGACGCCCGCGCCTACCTGCTGCGCGCCCTCGAGACCGCGGACGCGACGCTCCGTGCCTCCGCCGCGCTCGCCCTCGCGTCCCTCCCGACCGACGCGACGCTCGGCGACGCCTTGCTGCGCGCGATGGAGCACGACGCGGACCCGAGCGTGCGCCTCTTGCTCGCGGGTGCGCTCGCCCGCCCCGGGAGCGCACCCGACGAGCACGGCGCCACAGCGCGCGCCGAGGTCGTGTTGACGGCGCTCCTCGCGGCGGGGGGAATGCTGCGCGTCCAGGCCGCCGCGAGCCTCGCGAGCCTCGGCGACGCGGCGGGGGCCCGCGCCCTGCGCGCCGACCTCAGCAGCGCCGAGGTCGCCATCCGACGGGTCGCCGCGCGGGCGCTCGCCCGGGACGCGCTCTCCCCCGACGCCGCCCGGAGCGCCCTGCGCGATCCGGACCCGACGGTGCGCATCGCGGCGGCGGGCGGAATTCTCGCGGCGCACGCGGCCCGCTGAGTCTCGCGGCGCCCCCGACCCACGCGCTCGACGACCCCGGCGGCCGTCGCCTCGCACGCAGCGTTGACGGCCTCCGGGTCCGCTGCTAGATAGCGCGCGCTTACGGCCCCCCCAGCGCGCGCTTCCCGCGCGCTTTTCGCCCTACGCGCTCGCACCGAGGATCCGATGCCCTCCCTCCTCAGCGTCGTCCTGTCCGAAGGCTCGATCATCGACCTCGACGGGACACTCTTCCTCCAGCTCGGGATCTTCCTCGTCCTCTTCTTCGTGCTGAGGGCGCTCGTCTTCAAGCCGATGACGAGCCTCTTCGCCGCGCGCGAGGCCGCGATCGACGGCGCGCGTGAAGAAGCGCGCCGCATGGAGCGCGAGGCCAAGGAGCAGTCCGGCAGCTTCGACGAGGCGATCCACCAAGTCCGCACGACCGCGGGCGAGGAGCGCGACAAGCTCCGCGCGGACGGCCTCAAGATCGAGAAGGCGCTGCTCGAGACCGTCAAGGAAGAGACGACCAAGCTCCTCGAGACCGCCGAGGCGCGGCTCGCCGTGGAGCGCGAGTCCATCCGCCGCGACATGGCGGCTCAGGCGCCCGTCCTCGCCCGCCAGATCGCCAGCAAGCTGCTCGGCCGAGAGGTTCAGTGATGCGCACCGCACTCCGCCTCGCCGCCTTGACCCTCGCCCTCTTCGTCGCCGCCGCGGCCCCCGTCGCGCTCGCCCAGGACGCGCACGAAGGCGTCACCGCAGAGCATGAAGGCGCAGCTCACGAGGAGGGCCACGTCAACGTGCTCCAGCTCGTCGCGGGCTTCGTGAATTTCGCGATTCTCCTCGGCATCCTCGTCTACCTCGCGCGCAAGCCCACGCAGGCTTTCTTGGTGTCGCGCCGCGCCGCCGTCGTCGAAGGCCTCGCCGAGGCGGAGAAGATGAAGATCGCGGCCGAGGCGAAGTACGAAGAGTACCAGAAGCGCCTCGCGAACCTCGACGCCGAGCTCGCGCAGATCAAGGCCGAGATCATCGCGTCCGGCGAGGCCGACCGTCAGGCCATCGTCGCCGAGGCCGAGCGCAAGGCGTCGCGCCTGCGCCGCGAGACCGAGTTCCTGATCGAGCAGCAGCTGAAGCAGCTGCGCGTCGACCTGACCAAGGAGACCGTCGAGGCCGCGATGGTCGCCGCCGAGAAGGTCCTGCGCGAGCGCGCCACCGGCGACGATCAGCAGCGCCTCGCGAAGGCGTACCTCGCGAAGCTCGGCCCCGCGACCCGGCCCTCGAACGCGCCCCCGCGGCCCTCCACCCCCCCGGGCACCGCGCCCGCCGGTGGCGCAGCCTCGGGTACCCAGGGAGGTGCAGCGTGAGCGCCATCGGACGACGGTACGCCAAGGCCCTCCTCGAGCTCGCCATGCAGGGCAAGCAAGAGGACATGATCGGCAACGAGCTCGATGCCCTCGCGGCCTCGTGGGAGACCAGCGCGGACCTCCGCGACGTCTTCCAGAGCCCGAACATCGACGCCGCGAGCCGCACCAAGGTCATCGACGCGATCGCCGCCCGCATGGGGCTCTCCGGCACGATGCGGAACACCGTGAAGCTCCTCGCGGACCGCAACCGCTTCCGCTACGTGCGCGCGATCGCTCGCGCCTATCACACGCTGCGCGAGGAGCGCGGCGGCGTCGTGCTCGCCGAGGTCGTCTCGGCGACCGTGCTCCCGGACGCGTACTTCCTCGAGCTCGAGCGCGCGCTCGGGCTCGTCACCGGCCGCAAGGTGCGCATCGAGAAGCGCGTCGACGCCTCCCTCATCGCGGGCGTCGTCACCAAGGTCGGCGACAAGGTCTTCGACGGCAGCGTGAAGAATCGCCTCGCCGAGCTCCGCGCCGCGATGCTCGACGCCAGCTAAGCCCGCTCTCGCTCCGCCGCCCCGAACGCAAAGCTTTCCCCCACCAGATTCCCCCGATCGACCAGCGCGCAAAGCCCTCAGGGCAGCGCGACCAAGAGGCCCCCGATGCAGCTCCGCGCCGAAGAGATCTCGGACATCATCAAGAAGCAGATCGCCTCCTACGACAAGAGCGTCGAGGTGATGGAGACCGGCACCGTCCTCTCGGTCGGCGACGGCATCGCGCGCGTCTACGGACTCTCCGGCTGCATGGCCGGCGAGATGGTCGAGTTCCCAGGAGGCATCATGGGCATGGCCCTGAACCTCGAGGAGGACAACGTCGGCATCGCGATCTTCGGCGTCGACACGGGCATCCGCGAGGGTGACCAGGTCAAGCGCACGTCGCGCATCATCGACGTCCCCGTCGGCCCGGCGCTCGTCGGCCGCGTCGTCGACGCGCTCGGCAACCCGATCGACGGCAAGGGCCCGATCGACACGAAGCTCCGGAGCAAGGTCGAGATCAAGGCGCCCGGCATCATCCGCCGCCAGCCGGTCAAGGAGCCGCTGCAGACCGGCCTGAAGGCCATCGACGCGATGATCCCGATCGGCCGCGGTCAGCGCGAGCTGATCATCGGCGACCGCCAGACGGGCAAGACCGCCGTCGCGATCGACGCGATCATCAACCAGAAGGGCCAGAACGTCTTCTGCGTCTACGTCGCGATCGGCCAGAAGCAGTCGACCGTCGCCCAGGTCGTCGACAAGCTCACCGAGCACGGCGCGATGGAATACACGATCATCGTGACGGCCGGCGCCTCCGAGCAGGCCCCGCTGCAGATGATCGCGCCCTACTCCGGCTGCACGATGGCCGAGTACTTCCGCGACAACGGGCAGCACGCGCTGATCATCTACGACGACCTCTCGAAGCAGGCGGTCGCGTATCGCCAGCTCTCGCTGCTCCTTCGCCGCCCGCCGGGTCGCGAGGCGTATCCGGGCGACGTCTTCTACCTGCACAGCCGCCTGCTCGAGCGCGCCGCGAAGATGGCCGACGAGTGGGTCTGCGTGAAGAAGGACCAGGAGCCGAAGCGCGAGCTTCCCGGCGTCGAGGTCCACATCGGCGAGGAGTCGAAGAAGGCGGCCGAGAAGGAGGCCAAGGAGAAGGGCGGCGACTACGTCGCCAAGAAGATCCCCGACTCCGGCGGCTCGCTGACGGCGCTCCCGATCATCGAGACGCAGGCGGGTGACGTCTCGGCGTACATCCCGACCAACGTCATCTCGATCACGGACGGGCAGATCTTCCTCGAGTCGGACCTCTTCTTCTCGGGCGTTCGCCCCGCGATCAACGTCGGTATCTCGGTCTCCCGCGTCGGCGGCAACGCGCAGATCAAGGCGATGAAGCAGGTCTCCGGCACGCTCCGCCTCGACCTCGCGCAGTACCGCGCGATGGCGGCGTTCGCGCAGTTCGCCTCCGACCTCGACAAGACGACGCAGCAGCAGCTTCATCGCGGCCAGCGCCTCGTCGAGATCCTCAAGCAGGGTCAGTACAGCCCCATCCCCGTCGAAGAGCAGGTCGCCGTCATCTACGCAGCCTCGAACGGCTACGTCGACAGCTATCCGGTCTCGGCGGTGCTCAAGTACGAGCGCGAGCTCGTCGCCTACCTCAAGTCCGAGCACCCCGAGGTCCTCGAGCTCCTGCGCAAGAAGCGCGCGATCGACGACGAGTCGAAGCCGGCGCTCGTCAAGGCCTGCGAGGCCTTCGCCAAGACCTTCCAGCCCGACGCCGCCAAGGCCTGATCCTAGAAAAACGCCATGGCGAACCTCAAGGCGATCCGTAAGCGCATCGGAAGCGTGAAGAACACGCAGAAGATCACGCGCGCCATGAAGATGGTCGCGGCGGCGCGCCTGCGCCGAGCGCAGCAAGCGATCACGGAGCTGCGCCCCTACGCGCAGAAGACGCTCGAGGTCCTCTCGAGCGTCGCGGCGCGCGCGGCGAGCGACGACGTCGTGCACCCGCTGCTCGTGCGGCGCGAGGTGAAGAACGTGATGCTCGTCGTGCTGACGAGCGATCGCGGGCTCGCCGGCGCGTTCAACACGAACATCAACAAGGCGGCGTTGGCGTTCCTCAAGGAGCTCGAGGCCGAGGGCAAGACGGTCTCCGTCGCCGTCATCGGGCGCAAGGGCAAGGAATACTTCGCCCGCCGCAACGTCACGATCCGGCACACGTTCACCGGCGTGTTCGAGCACCTCTCCGTCGCGAAGGCGACGGAGATCGGCATGGACCTCGCGGCGGAGTACGAGCGCTCGGAGCTCGACGCGATCTACCTCTGCTACAACGAGTTCAAGAGCGCGCTGACCCAGAAGGTGACGATCGAGGCGCTGCTGCCGATCACGCCGATGCCGATCGTCGAGCCGGACACCGCGGTCGACTTCATCTACGAGCCGGACAAGCAGGCGCTCCTCGATCGCCTGCTCCCGATGTACGCCGAGGTCGAGGTCTTCCGCGCGCTGCTCGAGAGCGTCGCGTCGGAGCACGGCGCCCGCATGACGGCGATGGACAACGCGACCAACAACGCGAGCGAGCTCGTCGGCAAGCTGACGCTGATCTACAACCGCGCTCGTCAGGCGGCGATCACCAAAGAGCTCATGGAGATCATCGGCGGCGCCGAGGCTCTCAAGGGCTGAGCGCTTCTGCTGCCTCCGCTCACTCGCTCGATCGCCCATTTCAGTGGGCCGCGGCGCGCGCTGGTGCTCGCCCTCGCGCTGCTTTGGACGGCGTGCGGCGACTCTGCCGCCGCGACGCCCGACGCAGGAGCCGAGGTCGATTCCGGCATCGCGCGCGACTCGGGTGCTGAGCTCGATTCAGGCATCGAGTCCGACTCAGGCATCGAGTCCGACTCAGGCATCGAGTCCGACTCAGGCATCGAGTCCGACTCAGGCATCGAGTC
>CAIUAC010000755.1 GCA_903896985.1 uncultured Sandaracinus sp. | reverse complement strand
TCGTCAGCTTCGCCGCAAGCGCCTCTCGTGGAGAGGCCACCCGTCCCCACGATGAACCGTCCGAGGACGCCGCGCGCGCCCTCCGGGTGGTCACAGCGGCCGACGTCGACGCGCTCCTCGCGTCCGCGACGGCGTCGGATGCGGCGTGCATCTCCCTCGGGCGCGATCCGGAGGCCGGCCTCGCGATCGTGCGCCGTCTGCGTGCAGCGGCGCCTGACCTCGCGATCGTCGCGACCGACGCGTCCAACCCAGACGTCGCGGTCGCTGCCGCGGAAGCCGGCGCGCACGAGACGACGCCGGCGGGGGCTGACCATCGTCTCGTGACGCTCGCCCTGCGCCGCGCCGCGGAGTGCACCGCCGATCATCGCGAGCTTCGCAGCCTGCGCGCCCAGCATCCTGGGCCGAGCGGCGCGGTTACGTCGCTCGCGAGCCCGTTTGGGGACGCGCGCACGGTGCCGCCGCTGCGCGAGATCGAGCGCGAAGCGATCCGGCACGCGCTCGCGGCGACCGGCGGTCGCGTCGGGCAGGCGGCGAAGATGCTCGGCATGGGCCGGGCGACGCTCTACCGCCGCCTCGCGACGCTCGACGTCGTGCGCAACTCCTAGCGTCGTCCCCACTTGGGCCGTTGAGCTGTGTCGGCGCGAGCCGCGCAGGCGCGTCGTGCGAGCTGGCGCTCGGGGAGCCATGTTGCCCCGGTGACAATCGCGCCCGATCGTCCCAAAACGGGTGTGCGCTTGCGTGCACGCAAGTTTGGCTGGAATACGGGGCCTAGCGTCACGTCGTCAGGGCCTGGCTGACCGCTGTATCGCAGTCGGGCTCTATGCGGCTACCTGGCGCGACCTCTGCGCCCCTGAAAGCGGAGAACCCCTCATGCGTATGCGCGGTCTTGCGTCCGGCGTCGGCCTCTTGGTCTTTGCAGCCACCATGTTCTGGAGCGGCCCGGCGGCCGCGTACGACAACTACTCGGGGACGGGCACCGGCAACTGCCGCGCGTGTCACGGCGACTTCCGGGCCGGCACTTACATCTCCCAGGTCGACGGCGTGGCGATGGGCAACCTCCACAACCTGCATCGCACGACGATGCTCGGCGGTGACTGCAATACGTGCCACCGCAGCGGCACGACGAACCGCCCCGTCAACATCAACTCCTCGGCCGGCGGCACGGGCCTCGTCGCGATCGCGTGCATGGGCTGCCATGGTCGTGCGGCGGACAACGTCCCGGGCAATCCCGAGGTCGCCGCGGGCGGCTTCGGCTACGGCGCCGCGCTCCGGCAGCACCACTACCGCGCCGGTGAGACGATCTGCGGGACGTGCCACGCGGACGCGAACCCGACGTCCTACACGCCGGTCGGAGAGAACATCCTGCCGCCTTATTACTCGGCCCCCGGCACTGGCCATCCGGCGATGCCGCGGCTGCCCTGCAACCCGACCGGCACCGAGAACTTCGGTGGCACGGCGATCGGCATCGACAACGACGGCGATGGCGTCTGGGATATGCTCGACAGCGACTGCGCGACGGGCGCGGCGAACGGCACCGCCTGCACCGCGGGCTCGACCTGCACGAGCGGCAACTGCGTCGACGGCGTCTGCTGCAACACGACGTGCGGCGGCGGCTCGACGACCGACTGCCAGGCGTGCTCGGCGGCGCTGACCGGCGGAGCCGCCGGCACCTGCGGGAACGTCAGCGCCGCTTCGGCGACGGTCTGCCGCGCCTCCGTGGGCACCTGCGACGCAGCGGAGACCTGCAGCGGCACCGCCGCGACCTGCCCGGCTGACGCCTTCGCGACCGCCGCGACGACGTGCCGAGTGGCCGCAGGCGCGTGCGATGCCGCGGAGACCTGCAGCGGCACGAGCGCGACCTGCCCGGCGGATGCGCTGCGCGCGTCGGGCTTCTCGTGTCGCGCGTCGGCCGGCGTGTGCGACGTCGGCGAGACGTGCAGCGGTACGA
Organism: uncultured Sandaracinus sp.; assembly: GCA_903896985.1. Taxonomy (GTDB): domain Bacteria; phylum Myxococcota_A; class Polyangia; order Polyangiales; family JADJQN01; genus CAIUAC01. The sequence continues at coordinate 5,511 of CAIUAC010000755.1, read as the reverse complement.
GCAGCGCGTGCCCGGTGGATGGGTTCGCGAGCGCCGTCACCGCCTGCCGCGCGTCCGCGGGCGTCTGCGACATTGCGGAGACCTGCAGCGGAACCGCTGCGACGTGCCCGGCAGACACGCTGCGCGCGTCGGGCTTCGCTTGCCGCGCGTCGGCGGGTCAGTGCGACGTCGCCGAGGCGTGCACCGGCTTGCTGGCGGCTTGTCCGGCAGACGCGTTCGCGTCCGTCGGCACGGCCTGCACGGGGGGCACCTGCAGCGGCGGCGGGGTCTGCTCGAGCGGCTGCGTCCCGGGCGGCACCTGCACCACCGGCAACATCTGTGAGAACGGGACCGTCTCGTGCACGACCGGCTCGCCGGTCTGCGTCGGGAGCGGGCCGAAGGCGGCAGGCACGCTGTGCCGCGCGGCCTCCGGGCCGTGTGACGCCGCTGAGAGCTGCAACGGGACGGCGGTCGCCTGCCCGGCGGACGGCTTCCTGGCTGCGGCGACCGTGTGTCGCGCCTCGGCGGCCCTGTGCGACGCGGCAGAGACTTGCAGCGGCGCGAGCGCTGCGTGCCCGGTGGACGCCTTCGCGGTCGCCGGTACGGTGTGCCGCGCGGGTGTGAGCGCCTGTGATGCGGCCGAGGTCTGCTCCGGCGGCGGTGCGGCGTGTCCGGCCGACGCCTTCGCGGGAGCAGGGACGACGTGTCGCGCCGCGGTCGGCGCGTGCGACGTCGCAGAGACCTGCAGCGGCAGCGCGGGCACTTGCCCGGTGGACCAGTTCGTCGCGCCGAGCACGGTGTGCCGCGCTTCTGCAGGAACGTGCGACCTCGCCGAGGTCTGCAACGGTGCTTCGGGTACCTGCCCGGGCGATGTGCTCCTGCCCGGCGGCATCCCGTGCCGCGCCCCGGCGGGAGTGTGTGACGTCGGGGAGGTCTGCTCGGGCAGCTCCGCCTCGTGTCCGATCGACGCGTTCGCTGCCGCATCGACCGAGTGTCGCGCGTCGGCTGGCGCGTGCGACCTCGCCGACAACTGCACCGGGTCGGCTGCTGCCTGTCCCATCGACCGCTTCGCGACGTCCGCGACCGAGTGCCGCGCGTCGGCGGGCGACTGCGACGTCGCGGAGTCCTGCAACGGCGGCGCTGCCGCGTGCCCGCCCGACACCTTCCGGCCCTCGACCCTCGAGTGTCGCGCGTCGGCGGGTGACTGCGACGTCGCAGAGACCTGCACCGGCAGCACCGTGGACTGTCCCGCTGACAGCCTCGCGCCCGCCACCACCGAGTGCCGCGCCGCGGCGGGCGACTGCGACGTCGCAGAGACCTGCACGGGCGCGAGCATCTCCTGTCCGGTCGACGCCTTCGCGGCCGACGCGACGCCGTGCAGCGACACGCTCTCGTGCAACGAGGGCGAGGTCTGCACGACCGGAGTCTGCGGCGGCGGCGCTGCGACCGACTGCGATGACGGCGACCCGTGCACGGCCGACACCTGCGCAGAGCCGACGGGCTGCGAGAACGTCGCCATCGCGGATTGCACGCCTGACGCGGGCACGCCGGACGCGGGTCCGGAGGCCGACGCCGGGACCGACGACGGCGGAGTCGTGGACGGCTCCGTGCTCGACGCTGCGCTCGACGCGAGCGTCGCGCCGACGCCTGCCGACAAGGGCGGCTGCGGCTGCCGCGTCGCTGGCGCCGGTGAGTCGCGCGGTGCGGCGACGGGCGCTTGGCTCGCGGTGCTCGCGCTCACGGCGCTGAGCTTCCGCCGCCGTCGCGCGCGCTGAGCGCGGCGCGGGCTCTCGGGGCTTCGGCGCCGAGAGCCTGCTCCCAACTATCCAGACCACTGACGCGCTCGCTCCTCCTTCGGGAAGAGCGGGCGCGTCGTCGTTCAGAGCCCGAGGGCGCGCTTGATGAGGCGCCGCGGGAGGCCCGAGCGCAGCACGACACCGGCCGTCAGCGCGCCCCCGAAGAGCGCCCCGGCGACCCCGCAAGACACGAGATCTTGTCCAGTGAGCAGAAGTCCTGGAATACCGGTTTCGACGCGGAGCGGCAGGCGAAAGCGCGCCGGCGTGTGGTTGAGCCCGTAGATCTCGCCGCGCGGGTGCGCCGTGAAGTGCCGCGTCGAGAGCGGCGTAGAGAGCTCCGCGTGCGCGATGTGCCCGGCGATCGACGGGCGCTGTTGGACGAGCACCTCGAGCAGGCGCTCGGACATCCGCGCCTTCCACGCCTCGTAGTCTGCGCCGCGGCGCTTCCATTGCGCGTCTTGCCAGCGCTCGACCCAGTCCATGTTCGCGAGCGTGACGAGCTCCACCGTCGCCTTGCCGGGGAAGCGCGCGGCGAAGGTCGGGTCCTTCGCCGACGGGAACGACGCGTAGACGAGCGGGATCGGCGCGTCCGGGTCGGCGAGGAAGCGCTCGAACGCGCGCTCGCGGTCGCGCTCCGGGTAGATCCAGAGGTTCGTCCCATCGAGCCCGAGCGCGCTGTCGGTCGCGTCGAGCCCGAGATAGAGCGAGAGGTGCCCCGAGGACGGCCCGACGCTGCGCAGGCGCGCGGGCATCAGCGTGCGCTCGGCGACCTCTGGATCGAGCAGGCGCCCGTAGGTGTTCGGCGCGCCGGCGTCGCTGATCACCAGCGGCGCGCGCAGCTCTCGGCCGTCCACCATCCGCACGCCGACCGCGCGGCCCTGCTCGAGCACGACGCGCTCGACGTCGGCGCCGACGAAGACCTCGCCGCCCGCCTCCGCGATCACCGCGGCCGCGCCTGCCGCGATACGCGACGAGCCGCCAACCGGGTAGTACGCGCCGCGCAGATAGTGCCCGACGACCATCGCGTGGATCGCGAAGCTCGCGTGCCGCGGCGACAGGCCGTAGTCGCCGCACTGCGCGGTCAGCACCTCGTAGAGGTCGCCGTCGCCGACGAGCGGCCGCACGACCTCCTCGACCGTGCGATCGGAGCGGCGCAAGAACGGCGCGCGCAGCAGCGGACCGGCGAGCTTCGAGAGACCCGGCGGCAGCGCGCGGTCCGCGAAGAACGGCCCGCCGCGCTTGGTCATCGCGATCACCTCCGCGAGGTAGCGCTCGATCGCCGCGCGCTTGCCGGGGAAGCGCTCTGCGAGCGAGTCCACGAAGCGCCGCCCGCCCGCGACGAGATCGTAGCTGCGGTCCCCGAGGACCACGCGATCGTAGACCTCGGGCATGCGCGCCCACTCGAGCGCGCCGCCCGTCACCTCGTCGAAGAGGCGCCGCACCGGCGTGCCGGGCTCGCACTGACCGATGTAGTGCACGCCGACGTCCCACTCGTAGCCCGGTCGATGGAAGGTGTGCGTGAAGCCGCCCGCCGTCGTGTGCCGCTCGAGCACGAGCACGCGCAGCCCGCCGTGCCGCGCGAGCAGCGCCGCGCTCGCGAGCCCACCGATGCCCGAGCCGATGACGATGGCGTCCCAGCGACCGTCCGGCGTCTCTTGCTTGTAGGAGCGACCGAGCTTGCGCGACATGGGCGACAGCGTGCGCACGAGCGCGCGGTCGGCGCAATCGCGCGCCCTTCAGCCTCTCTGCGGTGCGCGGCCGCCCCTAGAAACCGCCGCCCGCTTGTGGCAGAAGGCGGCACCCATGGCCGACTACATCTACACCATGCAGGGCCTCTCGAAGGTCGTGCCCCCCGACAAGAAGATCGTCACGAACGTCTACTTGTCCTTCTTGCCAGGCGCGAAGATCGGCGTCATCGGCGCGAACGGCTCCGGCAAGAGCACGATCTTGCGGATCATGGCGGGCGTCGACGCGGCGTACAACGGCGAGGCGTGGTTGCGCCCCGGCGCGACGCGCGGCTACCTCGCGCAGGAGCCGGACCTCGGCGACGCGAAGACCGTCATCGACGCCGTGAACAAGGCCGTCGAGCCGACCAAGAAGCTGCTCGCGCGCTTCGAAGAGATCTCGATGAAGCTCGGCGAGCCGATGAGCGACGCCGAGATGGACAAGGTCCTCGCCGAGCAGGGCAAGCTCCAGGATCAGATCGACGCGGTCGACGCGTGGAGCCTCGACAATCAGCTCGAGTTCGCGATGGACGCGCTGCGCCTGCCGCCGCCCGACGCGGAGATCGAGAAGCTCTCCGGCGGGGAGCGGCGCCGCGTCGCGCTCTGCAAGATCCTGCTCGAGAAGCCGGATCTCTTGCTGCTCGATGAGCCCACCAACCACCTCGACGCCGAGAGCGTCGCGTGGCTCGAGCATCACCTCGCCGCGTACAAGGGCACCATCGTCGCGGTCACGCACGACCGCTACTTCCTCGACAACGTCGCCGAGTGGATCCTCGAGCTCGACCGCGGCGAGGCCTTCCCTTTCAAGGGGAATTACACCGAGTGGCTCGAGGCGAAGGAGAAGCGCCTCATGCTCGAGGAGAAGCAAGAGAGCGCTCGCAAGCGCAAGATCAGCGCGGAGCTCGAGTGGGTCCGCGCCGCGCCGCGCGCGCGTCAGGCCAAGAGCAAGGCGCGCCTGCAGGCGTACGACACGCTCCTCGCCGAGGACGGCAAGAAGCGCCGCGACACGACCGAGCTGTATCTGCCCGCGGGTCCGCGCCTCGGCGATCTCGTCATCGAGGCGGAGGGGCTCAGCAAGAGCTTCGGGGACCGGCTGCTGATCGACAACCTCAGCTTCCGCCTGCCGAAGAACGGCATCGTCGGCATCGTCGGCCCGAACGGCGCCGGCAAGACGACGCTGTTCCGCATGATCACGGGTCAAGAGAAGCCCGACTCGGGCACGCTCAAGCTCGGTGAGTCCGTGAAGCTCGCGTACGTCGACCAGTCGCGCGACACGCTCAACGGCGACAACAACGTGTGGAAAGAGATCAGCGGCGGACAGGACTCCATCGTGCTCGGCAAGCAGGAGATCCTGTCGCGCCAGTACGTCAGCTGGTTCAACTTCCGCGGCGGCGATCAGCAGAAGCTGGTCAAGCATCTCTCGGGCGGTGAGCGCAACCGCGTGCACCTCGCGAAGCTCGTCAAGACGTGCGGCAACGTGCTGATGCTCGACGAACCGACGAACGATCTCGACGTCGAGACGCTGCGCTCGCTCGAGGACGCGCTCCTCGAATTCCCGGGCTGCGCCATCGTCATCACGCACGATCGCTGGTTCCTCGACCGCATCGCCACGCACATCCTCGCGTTCGAGGGCGACAGCCACGTGGAGTGGTTCGAGGGGAATTTCGAGGCGTACGAGGAGGACAAGAAGCGTCGCCTCGGCGCCGAGTCGGTCGAGCCACACCGCATCAAGTACCGGAAGCTCACGCGCAACTAGCGGCGCGGCTCGCGCTACGCTGCGCGCCGTGTCGAAGCGCGCAGCACTCTCTCTCTTCTGTTCTCTGTGGCTCGCGTCGGCGTGCGGCGATGACGACGTCACGCCGCCGCCGTCGAGCGTGCGTCCGCTCGCGTGCGCAGGCAGCGCCGGCGTCGAGCGCGCGGCCAATGGCATCCTGCGCGCGGACTGCCCGAGCGCGCGCAGCGGCGTGCGCTTGCGTCCGTACGTGAAGCTCGACGGCGCGTGGCTCGGCGGC
>CAIUAC010000754.1 GCA_903896985.1 uncultured Sandaracinus sp. | reverse complement strand
CTATCTCGCGCCCGAGCAGGTGCGAGGCGAGGCGCTCGATCAGCGCGCGGACGTCTTCGGCGCGGCGGTGATCCTGGCGGAGCTGCTGCTCGGACGGCCGCTGTTCTCGGGGGGCTCGGAGCTCGCCGTGCTGCTGGCGATCCGCGACGGCGACGTGCGAGCGTTTCGCGAGATCGTCGGCAGCTTGCCCGAGGGCCTCGGCCCCGTCGTGCTCGCGGCGCTCGCCCGCGACCGGGAGCGCCGGATGCCGAGCGCGGCGGCGATGCGGCACGCGCTCGCGCGCTTCACTCCGGCGGACGCCTCGGTGATGCGCGCGGAGCTCGCAGAGTTGGTGCGCACGGGCGTCGCGACGCTCGAGGGGGGCGAGGTCGCGCCGAGGACCCCGCACACGCCCGTCGTGGAGGTCCTGCGCGAGACGTCGCGGACGCCGATCGCGGATCCGCAAGCGCCGACGACGGGCGAGATGCCGACGCTCGACTACGTCATCCAGACGACGACGGGAGAGCGGCGCGGGCCCTGGCCGTTCGCGCAGATGGTGCACGCGATCGCGACCGGGGGCGTGAGCCACGACGACCTCGTCAGCGCGGGCGGCGGAGCGTTTCGCCCGGTCGGCGAGGTGAGCGGGCTCGCCCGGCACTTCCCGATGTCGAGCCTCAGCGCCGTGACGCGCGAGCGCACGACGCCGGCAGAGCCCGACGCGTCGTTCCGCCTCGAGGACGGCGGCTTCGTGCAGACCCTGGCGCTCCTCGTCCTCCGTGAGGAGACGGGCCTGCTCCTCTGCGAGCAAGGCGGAGTCCGCAAGGAGGTCTACGTCCTGCGGGGCGCGCCTACGTTCGTGACGTCGAACCTCGCGAGCGAGCTGCTCGGCGAATTCCTCGTTGGGCGGGGCGTGATCTCGCGGGGTGAGCTCGACATGGCGCTGGCGGTGCTGCCGCGCTTCGAGGGGCGCCTCGGCGACACGCTCGCTGCGCTGGGGCTCGTCGAGCCGGTGCATCTCTTTCAGCACATCGCGGCGCAGGTCCGCGAGAAGCTGCTCGACCTGTTCTGCTGGGTAGGCGGGCGCGCGTCCCTTTGGCGCGGCGTCCAAGCCCCGCAGAGCGGCTTCCCGCTCGGGCTCGACCCTTGGTCGATCCTCGAGGAGGGCATCGCGCGGCGGATCGCTCAGGGGCTCGACGACGATCTCCTCACGGCGGCGCCGAATCTGCGCGTGTGCCAGACGCGCCCTCCCCCGCGCGACGTGGACACCGCGCTGCTCCCGACGGGGGCTCGACAGCTCTACGAGGGGCTCGCCATCCCGCGCATCCTGCGCACGCTGAACGCCGCGCCCGGCAACCCGAGCTGCGACGACCGGGTCGCCGCCGTCATGCTCCTGCGCCTCGGCCTCGCTCGCATCGCTTGACCCAGTGCGCGCGCGGGTGCTACCCGCGTCGCCGTGAGCGAACAGCCGCGCAGACGCTTGGCCCCACTCGCGCCGCCCGCCGGCATGCGCGATCTGCTGCATCCCGAGAGCGGCGCGCGGCGCGCCCTGAGCGCCCGGCTGCTGAGGGCGTTCGCGCTCCACGGCTACGACCTCGTCACGACGCCGCCCTTCGAGCACGCGGAGGTGCTCGAGCGCGGGCTCGCTGCCGTCGACCGCCGTGACCTCCTGCGCTTCGTCGAGCCGGAGACCGGCGAGGTCGCGCTGCTCCGCCCGGACATCACGCCCCAGATCGCGCGCATCGTCGCGACTCGCCTCGCCGACCGGCCGGCGCCGTGGCGACTCTGCTACGACGGCACGGTCATCCGGCGACGGCGTGGGCGGGCCCGTCGGCAGCGGCAGATCGCGCAGTGCGGCGTCGAGTGCATCGGCGTCGGCGGCCCCGACGGGGACGCGGAGGTGATCGCGCTCGCCGCGACGGCCTGCCGCGCGGTCGGCCTCGAGACGTTTCGCATCGAGCTCGGGCAGGTGGAGATCGGCCGCGCGGCGCTCGCGCTGGTGCCGGAGGACGTGCGCGCTGCTGCGGCCGAGGCGCTGACCCAGAAGGACGGCGCCGCGCTCGACGCGCTGCTGAGGGCGGCGGGCGTCGGCGACGCGGAGCGCGCTCGGCTCGCTGCGCTCGTGTCGCTCGATGGCCCGGCGGCGTCGACGATCGCGCGGGCGCGGCTCCTCCTCGACGACGCGGCTTCGCGGCTCGCGCTCGATGACCTCGCGGCGGTCGCGGAGCGGCTCGCTGCGCTGGGGCTCGGGGAGGACGTCGTCGGCGTCGACCTCGGGGACGTGCGCGGCTCGAGCTACTACACCGGCGTGCGCTTCACCGTGCTCGCCGAAGGTCCGGGCGAGCCCGTCGGCGCCGGCGGACGCTACGACAACCTGCTCGGGCGCTTCGATGCGCCGGCGCCCGCGACGGGCTTCGCGCTCGACCTCGACAACCTCGAGTGGGCGCTCGCGCACTCGGGACACCCCTTCGGCACGACGCGCCCAGTGCGGATCGCGCTGGCGGCAGCTGAGCCGCCCGTTCGCCGCGCCATCGAAGACGCCTTGCGGACCGCGGGGATCGCCGTCGCCGTCGTGCCGGGCGCGGACGAAGCCTCGGCGCTCGCCTTCGCGCGGGCGTGGGGCTACGATGCGGCGCTCGTCGCCGGGACCAGCGGCGCTCGCCTTCTGCGGGCGTCGGATGGCGCGATGAACGAGCTCGATGCGCTCGACCCGAGTGCGGTCCTCGCGCTCGCACGCACCACATGAGCAGACGGTAGTCGCAGCTGCGCCCGAGGGCGCGAAGGACGGAGCGATCCATGGGAGTCGTCGTGGTCGTGGGAGCCCAGTGGGGCGACGAGGGCAAGGGGAAGATCGTCGATCTGTACACGCAGGACGCGGACGTCGTCGTGCGCTACGGAGGCGGCGCGAACGCTGGGCACACCCTCGTCGTCGACGGCAAAAAGGTCGTGCTGCACCTCGTGCCGTCGGGAGTGCTGCACGCGAAGACGCGCTGCGTGCTCGCGCAGGGCACGGTCGTCGACCCGGCGGTGCTGCTCTCGGAGATGGACGAGCTGACCTCGCGCGGGCTGCTCGACCCGAGCGCGGCGCACGCGCGCCTCGCCATCAGCGACCGCGCGCACGTCGTGCTCCCGCAGCACGTCGTCGTCGATCGCCTCCGTGAGGCAGGCGCAGGCGCCCTCGGCACGACGAAGCGCGGCATCGGTCCCGCGTACGAAGACAAGGCAGCGCGCCGCGGCGTGCGGCTCGGCGATCTGCTCGATCGCAAGCGCTTCGAGCCGAAGCTCGTCGCCAACCTCGAGGCTTGGGCGCCGGTCGTCAGCGCGCTCGGCGGCGAGTTGCCTCCGGTGAGCTCGATCCTCGACGTCTATCTCGCGCACGGCGAGCGCCTGCGTCCGTTCATCTGCGACACCGCGAAGATCGTCGCGGACGCCGTCGCGCGCCGCGAGAACATCCTGCTCGAGGGCGCGCAGGGCACGATGCTCGACGTCGATCACGGCACCTATCCGTTCGTCACGAGCTCGAGCACGACCGCCGGCGGCGCGTGCGCGGGCGCCGGCATCGGACCGACCGCGATCACGAGCGTCATCGGCATCACCAAGGCGTACGCGACCCGCGTCGGCGGCGGGCCCTTCCCCACGGAGCTTCATGGCGCCGAGGGCGAGCGGCTCCGCTCGGTCGGCGCAGAGTTCGGCGCGACGACGGGGCGCCCGCGCCGCTGCGGCTGGCTCGACATGCCCGCGCTGCGTTTCGCCGTCCGCATCAACGGCATCAACGCGCTCGCGATGACGAAGCTCGACGTGCTGAGCGGCTTCGAGGAGCTGCGCATCTGCGTCGGCTACGAGCTGCACGGGCAGCCGCTCAGCGACCTGCCGTTCGACGACCTCGAGAGCCTGGTGCCCGTCTACGAGACGCTCCCCGGCTGGACGGAGAACATCTCGCACTGCCGCACCATCGAGGAGCTCCCGGCGCGCGCCCGCGCGTACGTCGCGCGCCTCGAGGAGCTGGCCGGCTGCAAGATTGGGCTCGTGTCCGTCGGCGCCGACCGCGCGGAGACGATCCAGCTGGTGCCCGCGTTCTAGAAGGGTGAGTTCGCGTACACTCGCGGGACTTCGATGCGTGGTCTCGTCGTCCTCCCGCTCCTCCTGCTCGCGGCGTGCACCAACGCCGCGACGCAGCTCATCGTCACGGTCGACTCCGATCTCCCGGCTTCGTACGTCGTCTCGGTGCACGCGCTCGCGCGGCCCGGCGACACGAGCGCGGGGCTAGGAGTCGATTCGCGCTTCGATCTGTCCGGCGCGGGAGGGCCCGCGTCGTTCACGCTGCCGCTCTCGTTTGGCGTCGTCCCGCCCGACGGAGACGCCACGCGGCCGGTCGAGCTGCGCGTAGAGGCGCTCGACAGCGCCGGCCTGGTGACGGTCGTGCGCGTCGCCCGGACGGGCTTCGTCAGCGAGAAGACGCTGCACCTGCCGATCTTTCTGTCGGACGCGTGCCGCGCGGTGACGTGCGCGCCGGAGCTCACCTGCGATCGCGGAGTCTGCGTGTCCCCCGAGGTGCCCGTCACGAGCCTGCGCGAGGTGCGCCCGGGCGACGAGCTGCGCGACGCGGGAGCGCCCAGCGCGCTCGACGCGGGGCCGCGGCCGGACGCCGGGCCAGTGGTGTGCGACGAGGTCACGACCACCGGCGTGACGGGCGCCGCGTCCCTCGGCGCGATCGCCGTGACGGCGCGCGGCGCGAACGTCGGCTGGGGATACCAGGCTGGCGCCAACGCGATCGCCTATCGGGTGCCGTCCGCGAACGTCAACCAGCTCGGCTCCGTGATCGCCACCGCGACCATCGGCGTCGCGCTCGCCGACGACGGCAACATCGGGCTGCTCTACACCTCTGCGGGCTTCGGTCCGCGCCTGCGCTGGCCCGCCGGCGGCACGACGACGCACGCGCTGCCGGCCTACGGTGGCATCCGCCCGCTCGTCGCCGACGGGAACACCTTCAACGTACTCAGCGGCACGAGCGCGCTGACGGTCATCCGCGTGACGACCGCCGACGTCGCCTCCGGCGCCATGCCAGTCACCTCCGCCGCCATCTCGAACCCGACGCTCGGAGCGATGGCCAACGGCTTCCTCGTCGCCTACACGGAGGCGGGCTCGTGCACGGTGCAGGCGTTCGACGCGACGGGCGTCAGCCTCGGCATGATGGCCACCGCGGACTGCCTCTTGGCCGACGCCACGCAGCTCGACGACGGTCGCTTCGCGGTCGCTTGGCTCCGCGCCTCGGATCGCTCCGTGTGGACCGCCGTGCTCAGCGCGGACCTGACGGCGCGCGCGGACGAAGCGCAGGTCGGCGCGGCGAACGCGACGGTCGACCTCGTTCAGATCAGCGCGCTCGCGGGCGGACACGCGCGCGTCGCCTGGGTGGACGCCCTCCCCTCGATCCGCTCCGTGCAGATGCCCGGCTGGGTCAACGAGCGCTGCGTCGTGCGGACGGGCGCGACGCTCAGCGAGTACGGTCGATTCCGCACGGCCTCTCGCGCGACGGAGACGCTGATCGCCTTCCCGTTCGGCGACACGGTGATCGACGCGCGCATCGCGGACTGAGCCCTCGGCCGCTCGACGCGCGTCAGAGCGCCCGCCCGGCGTGATAATGTGGGCCCGGGAAATAAGTGCCGATCCTCACCGAACAGGAGCGCTGCGGGACGCAGCTCGCGGGCAAGTACCAGCTCGAGTCGATCCTCGGTCGGGGCGGCATGGGCGTGGTGTTTCGCGCGCGGCATCTGCACACGCAGCGCCCCGTCGCGATCAAGATCCTCCGCCCCGAGTTCTCGCAAGACCGCACGCTCGGCAAGCGCTTCGTCCGCGAGGCGCGCGCCGCGTCGTCGATTCGGCACCCGAACGTCGTCGCCGTGCTCGACCTCGGCATCGACGAGGACGGCACCATCTATCAGGTGCTCGAGCTGCTCGACGGCGAGGGGCTGAGCGCACACCTCGAGCGCAAGGGCGAGCTCACGGTGGAGCGCACGCTCGAGCTCCTGCTGCCCGTGATGAGCGGGCTCGTCGTCGCGCACGCGCAGGGGATCGTCCATCGCGATCTGAAGCCGGACAACATCTTCCTCGCGCGCAATCACGACGGGCGCGTGACGCCGACGCTGCTCGACTTCGGCATCGCGAAGCTCGTCGACGCGGGCAGCTCGCTCGCGACGCACACGGGCTCGGTGCTCGGCACGCCGCAGTACATGGCGCCTGAGCAAGCGCGCGGCGCGAAGGAGCAAGGCGCGGGGATCGACGTCTGGGCGATGGGGATCATCGCCTTCGAGTGCCTGTCCGGGCGGGTGCCCTTCGACGGCTCGACGCCCGCGCTCGTGATGGTGCAGATCATGACCGAGCGCGCGCCGCGCCTCGATGTCGTCAACGCCGCCGTGCCCGCCGAGCTCGCGCTGGTGATCGAGCGAGCGCTGATGCCCGCGCCGGCGGACCGCTTCGGCGCGATGAGCGAGTTCGTCGAGGCGCTGCGCGAGGCGGCGTCCGCGGTCGGCATCCCGCTGCCCGCGCCGCGCGAGTCGACCGCGGGGCCCATCACGCTGCGACCGATGCGCGACACGCTCGAGGCGCTCGCGGCGACGGAGCTCCCCGCGGGCGTCGACACGCGCGGGGCGACCCACGAGCTGGCCGCCGCGCGCGCCGACCTGATGGGCAGGGACAGCCGCGTCGAGACGGTCGCCTCGGCGTCGACGCCCGCGCG
>CAIUAC010000753.1 GCA_903896985.1 uncultured Sandaracinus sp. | reverse complement strand
TGACCGTCGTGCAGGGGTATGCGCAGCTGCTCGTCGGCGAGCCTGAGCAAGAGGTCCGGCAGAGCTACGGCGACGCGATTCTTCGGCAGGTGCGCTTCGTCGGAGCGATGACGCGGGAGGTGCTCGCGTTCGCGCGAGGTGAGCGCACCGTGCTAGTCGGCAAGGTCTACCTGCACAAGTTCTTCGGCGAGGTGCAGGAGCAGCTCGAGCGCGAGCTGCACGACCGTGGCGTTCAGGTGCGGCTCGAGCTGCACGATCGCGGCATCGGGCACTTCGATCAGCAGAAGATCGAGCGCGCGCTGCACAACCTCGCGCGCAACGCGGCAGAGGCCTTTGGAGAGCGCGGCGGCAACGTCACGATCGGCGTCGAGCGTCGGAAGCCGCTGAGCGACGAGGAGGGCGGCGCGCTCGTGCTGACCTTCGCCGACGACGGTCCGGGCATCCCGGAGGAGATCCGCGGGCGCCTCTTCGAGAGCTTCACGACGCATGGCAAGCGGGGCGGCACCGGGCTCGGCTTGGCCATCGTGCGCAAGGTCGTCGAGGATCACGGGGGCAAGGTGAGCGTCGAGAGCGAGCCTGGGCACACAGTCTTCACGATGGTGCTGCCGCAGCCGAAGCCTGAGGCGCTCGCGCTGCCCTCGGGCGCGAGCAAGTCCTCGCCGCCGCCCGCGCTGACGTCGGGCGCAAACCGATGACGCGCGCGGCGTGCGCCGTGGTGTGCCTCGCGCTCGCGCTCGCGGCGTGCGGGGATGACGACGCGGCGCCGGCGCTCGACGGCGGTGGGACCGATCTCGGCGCCGTCGTACCGGACGCTGGCGTCGTGCTCTACGACGCGGGACCCGTCACGCGCGTGCCCGAGGCGACGGCGAGCGACGGGCGCTCCTCGTGCGCCTTCGGACGCGGGGCGATGCCGTGGGAGACCATCGGCGAGGAGTTCCCGCTCGGCGCGGACATCCCCATCGATCACTTCATCATCCTGATGCAGGAGAATCGGTCGTTCGATCACTACTTCGGGCACATGCCCGGCGTCGACGGCACTCCCACGGACGCGTCGAATCCGCGCGCTGATGGGACGCCCATCGCGCCGTTTCACCTCGACACCTACTGCACCGAGGACACGAACCACGAGTGGTCGGGGAGCCACCAAGAGTGGAACTCCGGCGCGAACGACGGCTTCGTCGTCGCCAACGATCCGCGCGGCGAGCGGGCGATGGGCTACTACGACGAGCGCGATCTGCCGTTTTACTACGACCTCTACGGCACGTTCGCGATGAGCGATCATCACTTCTGCTCGCTGCTCGGCCCGACGTGGACGAACCGCGAGTTCTTCCTCGCGGGCACGTCGTTTGGTTTGACCTCCAACGATCCCGTCCCTGCGTCACGCCTCGCGCCGGAGCAGGGCAATCGGCTGATCTATCAGCTGCTCGACATGGCCGGCGTCGACTGGGCCATCTATTACGACGCGCGTCCGTTCGTGAACGGCGCGTTCCCGGGATGGTCGGCTGCGGCGGAGCAGCGCTCGCACCTTCGTCGCGGAGTTCGCTTCTTCTCCGACCTCGACGCGGGGACTCTGCCGTCGGTGGTGTGGTTCGACCCGACGTGGGACTGGGCGGGCGGCGTCAACGCCACGGACGAGCACCCGCACGCCGACATCCAGCAAGGGCAGGCGTGGATCCGAGAGATCATCACGCGCGTGATGGCGAGCCCGATGTGGGCCCGCACCGCGATCGTGCTGACCTACGACGAGCACGGCGGCTTCTACGATCACGTCGCGCCGCCCGAGGCGTGCCCGCCCGACGACCTCGTGCCCGCAGGCGCCGATCACTTCGACCGCCTCGGCTTCCGCGTGCCCCTCGTCGTCGTCAGCCCCTGGTCGAAGCCGCACTACGTCTCGCAGCGGGTCACCGACCTCACGAGCGTCCTGCGCCTCCTCGAGGCCCGCTACTCGCTCCCCGCGCTGACCGCCCGCGACGCCAACGCCTGGCCGCTGCTCGACATGTTCGACTTCACGACGCCGACCTTCGCGACCCCACCGAGCCTCGCCGAAGCCCCCGTAGACGCGACCGAGCTCGCGGAGTGCAACGCGAACTTCTGACGACAGCGTTCGCTCCGACGAGACGCCCACCCCGCGAGACGCAGCGCGAGCCCCCAACAAGAAAACAGCGGGTCCGGCTAAACGCCGCCCGCTGTCTCACCGAGCCTCACAGCCCACATCCTCCGCCGCACCGCTCGTAGGGCTACTCCCCCGAGAACCCCTCCCTTCAGGGAGGGGCTGGGGTGGGTCCTACGAGAACCCCTCCCTTTAGGGAGGGGCTGGGGAGGGTCATCCGAAATCGCGCTCTTGGCGCTCTTGGTCTTCCTTGCAGCGAATGCAGAGTGTCGTCTCCGGGCGCGCCTCGAGGCGCTTCGTGGAGATGTCCTCGTCGCACGACTCGCAGGTGCCGAACGTGTTGTCCTCAATCTTCTTGAGGGCACGGTCGATCTTGTCGAGGAACGACTTCTCGCGGCCACGGAGGCGGAACGTGAACGACTGGATGTACTCGCTCGAGGCGAGGTCCATCTCGTCCGGCAGATCGTTCGAGTCGAGGGTCATGTCCTCGGCGATCGTCTGCTCGGCGTTCTTGATCAGCGTCTCGCGCTTCTCTTCGAGGATCTTCTTGAACCGCTTGAGCTCGGCCTTTTTCATCCCTCGACCCCTTGTTCGGAGAGCACGCGAGCATAGTTCGCACACCTCTGCCGTCAAGCGTAGCGAGCGTGTTAGCGCGACGTTCGCCCGGGCGGACGGCGGAAGCCGCGGTCGAAGAGGCGCACTCGCCGCAGGAGCAAGTCGAGCACGAAGAGGCCGAGCGCCGCGTAGAGCAGCGGCGGCCAGAGCGGCTCGTGGTGCCGCACCTTCTCGCCGCGCGGAGCGAAGAGGCGCGCGGGCGTCGGCTCGCGGTCGCCACCGGTCAGCTCGGCCGTGTGGCTGAGGAGCGCCTCGTCTGGCTCAAGCGTCGCGTACTCGCGCGGGTACGGATTCGCGATCTGCGCGCGGCTCTCGGCGATGGGCCGCCCGTCGCGGGTGTGCACGGCTTCGAGCACGAACGAGCCGTAGCGCGCGAGCGGGAAGCGCGCCTCGTAGCGCCCCGGCGCCGTCTGTCGGAGCGCGTGCGTCTCGGTCTGTGCGGACTCGTCGGGCACGGCAGCGTCACTCGCCCCCGCAGCCTGCGTGCTCGGGCGTCGAGGCTCACGCGCGCCGAGGGGCCCGGTCAGCGTCACCTGACTCTCGAGCCCGTCCATGAAGCGATCGTCTTGGCCGATGGCGTCGACCTCGACGTGCACCTGCCCCTCCTCGATCGTCGCGCGCATATCGAGGGTCTGCCGCCGACGCTGGCGCATGTGTTCGCGCACGAGCTGCGACCAGAACGGCTGAAATCCAGGCCAGCGCAGCCACTCGACCGCCCAGCGATTCTTGACGTCGCTCGTCCATGCGAGCGACCAGCCGAGCCCGACGCGCCAGCGCGCGAGGAGCGGCTCACCGAGCTCCGAGCGGAGGATGACCTGCGCGGGCGAGGGCTTCGCCTGCGTCGCGACGTAGCCGTGGAGGAAGGGCGCGCTGCCGACGTCGACGCCCCGGAGAAAGTCCGCTGGCCCCGAGACGATGGGCTGGAAGTACTCTTCGACCGCGTTCGAGCGCGCGACGGTCGTCGTCTCCCGAGTGAAGATGCGCGGGATGTTGTGCGGGTCGACGGTGAAGTACGCGCGGCCGCCGCCGAGGTTCGCGAGGCCTTGCAGGAGCGAGCGGTTGACGTCGGTGCCTAGCCCGACGATCGACACGGTGATGCTCTCGGCGCGCATCGCCTGCACGAGCGTCTCGAGCCCTGTTTCTTGGGTCTGTCCGTCGGTCAGCAGGATCACGTGCTTGATGCGCGCGCGCGTCACGGCGAGGTCCTGGTAGGCCAGGTCGAGCGCGGGAAAGATCGCCGTCCCGCCCGACGCGGCGAGGCGGCCGATGTCGGTCAGAATGCGCAGGCGATTGGCCGCGCTCTGCATGCGGACGATGCGCACTGGCTGGGAGTCGAAGCCGACGACCTCGAGGTAGTCCTCGGCCGAGAGAATTTCGGCGGTGGCCTTCGCTGCGTCCTTGGCGAGCTCCACCTTGATGCCGGTCATCGAGCCGCTCTTGTCGATGACGAGGGCGAGCGCGAGGGACGGCTGATCGCGCCTGCGCTCGGCGTCCATGCGCACGGGGAGAAGCTCTTCGATCGCGGTGCCGCCCCAGCCGCCGAGGCCGAAGCCTTGCTCGCCGCCGGCCATCAGGAAGCCGCCGCCGAGGTCGCGCACATAGCGCTGCAGCGCGTCCATCTGGCCGAGCGAAACCTGCTCGGCGGGCACGTCCGAGAGCACGACGAAGTCGAAGCGCTCGAGGTCGCGCACGTTGGTCGGGAGCTCGCGCGGGCCGCGCACCTCGACCTCGTATTCGCCCGCGACGAGCGCGCGCGCGAGGTACGTCGCGTGCGAGGGATCGGACTCGACGATCAGCACCGCGGGCCGGCCCGGCACGATAGCGCTCGTCGCGAAGCGGTTGTTCGCGCGGAAGCGGTCTGGGCCCTGCGGGTCGACGTCCACGGTGTACGTCACGGGGCCCGGGACGCGCACGATGCTGCGTAGCTCGACCTCCGTCTCGCCGCGCGGCAGGTCGAGCTCGCGGGACGGATCGAGCGCGTTCGCGCTGTCGCCTTGGCGCAGCCGCAGGTGCAACTTGGTCGGTGCCGTCGCGAAGAGGCGCGCGCGCACGAAGAATGGCGCGCCGACCTCGATGCGGTCGGGCAGCGTCACGCTGCGCACCGCGACCTCCGCGGGCACGCCGCGGTGATAGGCGAAGTACGAGACGCGCACCCCGAACCGCTTCGCGCGGCTGGCCTCTGCGAGCAGGTTGCCCTCGGTCTGCGCGCCATCCGAGAGCAACACCGCGCGACGCAGGAATCCCGGCGGAAACAGCCCGTAGGCGAGCTGCAGCGCGGACTCGAGGTTCGTCCCCGCGGCGGCGCTCTCGACGGCTCCCGCGGGCGTCGGCGGGCGCGGAATGGCTGGGATTGTCGGGCTCTCGGCGTCGAGCGGTACGACCCGCGGATGGCGCGCGAAGGCGACGAGCCGCACGTCGTTCTCGCCGCGGGCGCGCCACGCGGCCTGCACGATGGCGCGGGCATCGGCGAGCGACTCCTGCGTGACCGACTCCGACACGTCGACGAGAAAGACCGTGCTGACCTTCGAGCTCTCGGTCGTGCGCGTCGGGCGCGCGAGGGCGAGCGTGAGCGCGGCGATCAGCGCCGAGCGGAGCGCGTAGGAGAGAGCGCGCTGCAATCGCGGCAGGTCAGCGAGCGAGTGCCGGAGCGCCCACGCGAGCAGCGGCACGACGGCGAGCGCGAAGAGC
>CAIUAC010000752.1 GCA_903896985.1 uncultured Sandaracinus sp. | reverse complement strand
CGCGCGGGCGTGCTGCCACCACGGGGCATCGGCGGGTAGGGCCGCCGTAGCCGCCCCCCCGTTGCCGTCGGGGCCAGCGGCCTCGGCCTGCGGGCGTCCTCCGCGCACCGAGATCACGAACTCTCCACGCTGCCGAACCTGTCGGAAGCGCGGGAAAGCGATCGCGACGACCTTCGGCTGGAGGCACGCGACGAACTCCGGCGTGTTGGGTGCGTAGCTGAAGTCGCGCCCGGTGCCGTCGTTGTTCATGATGAAGACGAAGCGCACCTGCGCGAGCCGAGGATTGCGCCCCAACTCCTCCATCACGCAGCCGCGGAGCGCGTCCGTGTGCTCGGCAAAGGCCAAGTTCACCTGCTCCTGCGACAGGCGATTCGGCAGAGCGGCCTCCACCTGCCGCGCAGCGTCCTCCGCCGCGTGCTGCTGCACTTCGGCCTCTGCGCGCGCTGCGGCCTCAGCCACGCGCTGCTCGTTCTCGAAGAAGCCGCGCATCACCGCAGCGAGTGGCTCGTGCGTGCGCCCATCCGCGGCGAGCTTGGTCAGCACGTCGCGGCCCTCTGCGCCGCCGAGCTTGAAGATGCCCTCCGCGGCGAGTCCGAGGGACTGCATCGCGCACGCGTTGGGCGTCGCGGGCGCGCAGGTGGCGTCCGCCGGCGCGCGGAAGGCGCTGTCCGCGTGGTAGAGCACCAGGAACGCGCGCAGCGCCGGGACGACGTTCGCATCACCGAGCTGCACAATCGCCTGAACGACGGTCGGGAGCACGGTCGCCGGCGTCTCGTGGTCCATCATCTGCCCGACGAGCGCCTCGACGGCGCCGTGGTCCTGCGCTTCGACGAGCGCGGGGACGATCACCTGAAGCGGCGGAGCCTCGGTTCCCTCGAGGAAATCGTAGTGGCGCTCGAGCCCAGCGACGAGGAACTCCGCGCCCGTCCGGCGTGTCCGCAAGGCAGCGCCGATGGCCTCGCGGAGCGCTCCCGGCATCCCGCGCTGGCTGTACATGTCGAGGAGCTCGCGCGTGACGGTCGGGTCGGGGTTGGCCGCGAGCAGTTGAATCGCGAACGCGCGCGCAGGCACGAGGCGATTGTCGGGGTCGAGCGCGACCTCGGTCAGCGAAGTCTTCAGATCCCGCGCGGCGCCCGCCTCACCCGTCGGGGCGAAGCCTGCGACGTCGAGCGTCACCGCGGCGAGCTCGGCGCCGATCGTGCCCGTCCAGCGGTCGTTACCCGTCGCGGCGTCGAGCAGGTGCGTCGCGCCCTTTTCACCGACGGTGAAGAGACCGGCAGCGCCGGAGTCTGCGCCGATCACGTCCTCGTCGAGGATGCGCGCCCAGCGAGGCGTCCCGTCGACGCCGAAGGCCATGACATATCGGAAATACACGTAGTAGACGACATCGCCGGCGACCGCGATCGGCTGCCCCATCGGCGTCTGAGCGAGCGCCGCTTGCAGCCGGATTCGCCCGCGCGCCGTGCGCGTGCCGGGCGACGGCACGAAGGCGTCCGCGTGCAGGAGCGGCTCGCCTGGAGCCGTGGCGAGCAGCGGCGCGAGGAACGTCGAGTTCGCCTTGGTGCCGCTCGCTGAGCGGCTGTCGAGGCGGTAGGTGCCCTTGCTGCCGTAGAAGACGCCTTCCGGGCGCGCCTCGATCCAGTCGATCACGTCGTCGGTCGAGCGGAGGCGGGCCTTCTCGAGGCCGGTCCGCGCGTCGAGAATCGCGATGTTCTGTCGGTCCCAAGGCACGAACACATAGCCGCCCGCCATCGCCGGGCGACCGAGCACGCCTTGGATCTCGTACTCCCAGATCACGCGCCCCGTGCGCGGTGCGACCGCGTGCAGATGCCCGGTCCGTCGCGCTCCGCCCTGCGCGCCGACGTTCTCGACGATGGCGACGACGTCGCCTTCGCGCGCGCCTCCGACGTACGCGAGCTCGTGCGTGTCCGCGGTCCAGAGCGTGTGACCGTCAGCGAGGTCGAGCGCGACAACCTCCTCGCGGGAGGTCGCCCCGGTCCCCGACCTGACGCTCGTGAGGACGACGTCGCCGAGGATCTCCGGGCGAGTCATCGCGTCGAGGGGCACCGACCAAACGGTGCGTCCCGCAGCGACGTCGTAAGCGAGCACGTGACGGTCTTGGCCGTGGGTCGTCGCGACCACCAGCGGCGCGCCCGTGGAGTTGGTCGGCCGAGCGGAAGCGGAGGCGTCCGGAAGTCGCGCGACGATCGCCTGCGTCGCGATCGCCTGGTTGTCGGCGAAGCGCGCGTTGAAGGCGCTCGTTTGACCGAGCGATGCGCAGCCCGCGACGAGCGCCGCGAGCGAGAGAGAGCCGACGCCCAGCGTGATGCGTGCGGACGAGCGGACGATGCTGCGGTTCACTGGGCGCCTCCTGCCGGAGCGGTCGGAGCGGTGGGCGCGATAGGCGCGACCGCAGGCGGAGCCGCTGCCGGAGCGTCCGGAATGCGGCGAATGTTCTCCTCGACCGCGCGCTTGAGGCTGCTCCGGTCACGCTGCGAGAAGGTCCCGAGGTAGTCGCGCAGGAACGACTTCACGAGCGGACCGGCAATCTCCCCGAGGCGCTGCACGATTTGTAGCTTCACCTCGTCGGTGACGTCGCGCCGGCGCACGAACTGCTCGAAGCCAGACAGCATCACCGAGAGCGGGCGGCGCCCGATGGACTCCGAGAATTTGTTGACCGCCGCCGCATCGCCGAGCTTGCCGATCGCGATGGCCGCCTCGATCACGCCGCGCTCGAACGCGATGAAGAGCGTGTCGACGCTGGCGCGGGCGCCGATGTCCCCAAGCGCGAGCGCCGCCGCCCCGCGGACCGCGCGATCGCTATCGCGCAGCCCGATCTCGAGCAGGCGCGGCACGCGCGGATCTTGGATGGACGCGAGCGACTGATAGGCGCGTCGCCTCGCGCCCTCGCGCCGATGATGCGTGAATTCGACCAGCACATCGACGGCGCTCGCCTGCGCCAGGCCGCCGAGAGCCTCGAGCGTGCGGTCCGTGATGGCATCTGGTTGACCGGAGCGGAGCAGCGCGGCGAGCGGCGGCACGACCTCCGGGCGGTCGATGACCGTCAGCAAGTCAATCGCCTCGCGAACCTCGTCCGCGCTCGCGCTTTGGAGCTTCGGCACGATGGTCGTCATGTCGGCGAGCGTTGGCGCCGCCGCGACGGATTCGCCCGCAGGGGCAGCAGGAGGGCGGGGGGGACGGCGACGCTGCGCGCTCGCGAAAGACGGCGTGGACGCGAGCACTGCGAGCAGGAAGATGACTGAAGCGCGGGGCATGACAGACCTCGGCGATGGACGGTCACGTGAGCGAAACGGTCTCGCGACGCGGCGGAGATGAAAACGCGGTGGGTAAGTATCAGCGAATCGAGGTGGGCCGCAACCTACACATACGCGGGAGCGTTTCGACCGCGTCGGACACGTTCGGGCGTTTCCCTCAGTTCGCTGTTGAGGCGGCGGGGTGGGCTCACGTAGTATCCACCCGCCGGAACGCCCAACGGTCCGGAGGGAGAGCGTAAAGATGAATCGGCTCACGGCGCTCTGTGTCGCCACGCTGTCGTTCCTCGTGCTTACGGGCGGCTCATGCTCGCGCGAACATGTGGAGTCGATGAACAAGATGAACGAGGGCGTGATCTACGCCCAGCAGAGGCAGTACGTGGCCGCCATCGAGGCGCTCGAACGATCGAGCGCCATCGACCCGAGCAACCACGAGGCCTTCTGGAATCTAGCCATCGTCCACATGGAGATGCAGAAATACGAGCCAGCACGCGACGACCTGCAGAAGGCCATCGCGCTCGCGCCGGAGGCCGCGGGCTATCAGTTCAAGCTCGGTGAGGTCCTCATCGAGCTCGACGACTGGAGCGGCGCACAGCAGGCCCTCGAGAAGGCCGTGCAGCTCGATCCGACGCTGTTCAAGGGTTACTACAAGCTCGCGCGCGTTCACGAGGAGCTGGCCGTCGCCGAGGATGGGACCACGAACTCCCAAGCGGCGCTGCGCCGCTACACCGAGGCCATCCAGAAGGGGCCTCGTTTCCTCGAGGCGTACTCCGCGCTCGGTCGCCTCTACGCCGATCTCGGCTATCTCGATCAGGCCGTGCAGGTCCTCCAGGCCGCGCAGCAGGTCGCGCTCGAGGGCACCGAAGAGAGCGCGACGACGCACGCGCTGCTCGGTTCCATCTACCAGCAGCAGAACAAGCCCGAGGACGCGATTCGGGAGTTTCGCGCCGCGCTTGCGATCGTGCCCGGAATGCCCGATGCGCTGTTCTCGCTCGGCTGGACCTACGCCGAGCAGGGCAACAAGGAGGAGGCGAGTCGCTTCCTCAAGAAGTACGTCGATGTCGCCGGCGCAAACGCTCCCGCTCACTACGTGAAGGCGGCGCGAGACCGGCTCAACGAGATCATCGAAGGTCACTGAGCCTCGAGCGCGCACCGCGGACCTGCGGTGCGTGCGTCGTGACTGCTCTCTCTCACATCCGCGATCTTTGAGCGGCGTTCGATGGAGGACTGCGTGTCGGAGAATGACGTGAGCAGCGTAGGCGAAGTAGATGAGTCCGCAGCCGAGACCGCCACTGATGAGGGCGCGGTCGATGAGACCGCTACCGCTCCGGAGGCGACCGCCAGCGAGCCAGAGGCGAGTGCCAGCGCTCCAGAAGCGTCGGCCAGCGCTCCAGAGGCGCCGCGGGCCGATCTGCGTCCGTTGACCGACGGGGAACTCGCGAAGCTCGCCGAACTCGACGAGCAAATCGCCAAGTTCGAAGGGCAAAAGCGCTGGTCCGACGTCATCAAGGCCATCCTCGCCAAGGCCGCGATTCATCGCGACCCGGCGGAGAAGGTCGCGCTCTTCGCGCTCGCCGGCTCGATGTACCTCGAGAAGTCCTCGAACCAGGCCGAGGCCATCAAGGCCTACGAGTCGGTCATCGAGCTCGACTCCGTGAACATCGAGGCGATCACGCGCCTGAAGGAGATGTACGAGAAGCGCCGCGATTGGGAGAAGCTGGTCAACGTCATGAAGCTCGAGATCGAGCTCATGGACGAGGAAGACCGCGCGCTTCGCTACATCGAGATCGCTCAGCTCGCGACGGAAAAGCTCCGCAAGCCCGAGATCTGCATCGACCTGTGGAAGGCCGTCCTCCAGTTCGATCCGGAGAATCCGGACGCGCTCACCGCGCTCGCGGACCTCTATCAGAAGTCCCGCGAGTGGGCCCCGCTCGCGCAGGTGCTCGAGAAGCAGAGCGAGCGCATCACCGACTCGAAGGCGCTGCTCACCGCGCTCAACAATCTCGGCATGATCTACGCTGACAAGCTCGGCGACGATGTCGGCGCCGTCAGCGCGTTCAAGCGCCTGCTGCTGCTCGACCCGAACGACCGGCGCGCGCAGGAGCAACTCAAGAAGCGCTTCGTCGCGCTCAAGGCGTGGGCTGACCTCGAGGAGTTCTACTCGACGCAAGACAAGTGGGACGAGCTCATCCGCACGCTCGAGCGTGAGACGGAGAGCAAGGAGACGCCCGACAGCGAGAAGATCGTTCTCTACTTCCGCGTCGCGCGTCTCTGGGCCGAGAAGAAGGAGAAGCTCGACCGCGCTGCGAAGGCGTACGAGAAGGTCCTCGAGCTCGACCCGAAGAACAACGACGCGGCCGTCGCGCTGTCGCCGATCTACGAGGGCGCCAACGACTCGAAGAAGCTCGCAGGCGTCTACGAGGTGCGCCTCCAGCATCTCCAGGATCCCGCGGAGCGCGTGATGCTCCTGCGTGAGGCGGGCTTGCTCTACGAGGAGCGCCTCCGCGATCCGAACACCGCCTTCGAGCGCTACCTCGAAGCCTTCTCGCTCAATCCGATGGCGGAGATCGTGCGTGAGGACGTCGAGCGAGTCGCCGGCGGCGTCGATGGCTGGGATAGGGTCATCTCGCACTACGAAGCAGCCGTCACGAGGGCCGCGAGCCCCGACGATGCCATCGATCTGCGCATGAGTTTTGGCCGCGTGCTCGCCTCGATCGGCCGGATCGACGACGCGATCGCGCAGTACAAGAGCGTCTGGGAGGCGGAGAGCGATCACACCGCCGCGATGACCGCACTCGGCGAGTTGTATCGGCACACCGGCAAGTTCCGGGAGCTCCACGCGGTCTATACGCGCCGCGCCGAACTCGAGACGGATCCGGACGCGCGCAAGACGCTCGCGTATGAGATGGCCGCGCTCTACGAGAACGAACTCCAGAGCCCGGACGAGGCG
>CAIUAC010000751.1 GCA_903896985.1 uncultured Sandaracinus sp. | reverse complement strand
GGGCGGTGCTGCGGGCGGCGTCGGCGCGGGCACGACGGACGGCGGCGTCACGGGCAGCGGTGCAGGCGGCGCCGCGGGCGGCGGCGAGCCCGTGGGGACTTCGCTGAGCCGGGCAGACGGCACGCTGGCGGCGCGTGGCTCGCCGCACGCGGAGCTGAGCACGACGACGAGCGCGGCCGAGAGCGAACCTGCGAAGCGCATCATCCGTGGCCCCCGTTGCGCCTCAGAGTACGTCGTCGTCCGCGTGAAAGATCGGCACATGCGTCTTGCGCCACGCGCGTAGCTCCGCGCCCTCGACCCACACCACTCCGTCTTCGATCGACGCCGCGAAGCGCGCGACGCCCGCGCCCGGCACGCCCTCGCTGCGCCCCGTCGCGAGCTGAAAGTCCCAGCCATGGTGCGGACACACGAGGCGGTCGCCCTCGATGACAGCGTCCGAGAACGGCGCGTTCCGGTGCGGGCAGCGCCCGTGCAGCACGTGCACCTCGCCGTCGACGCGGATCACCGCGAGCTCCACGTCAGCCGCGAGAAAGCGCGTCGGGGTGCGGTCCGCGAGGTCCGCGAGCGCGACGAGCGCCCAACGCCCAGCGTCCTCCCGGAGCGCGGGGCGCGGCGGGCTCGCGTCCGAGACGGGCGCGCTCCGGTGCGCGCGGCCCGCGGCAGGCGCAGGCATCGGCGCCTCCGGGGTGTCGCTGAGCAGGATGCGCGCGTAGCGCTCCTGCGCGCTCCGCGACAGCTCGCGCAGCGTGCGCTCGACCTCGGGGATCCCGAGGCGCTGCGCCATCTTCAGGTTCGTCTCGGCGATGCGCTCGAAGAGCGGGCTGCGCTTTGGCTGCGTCAGATACGCGGCGAGGTTGGCCAGGTCGACGTACTCGGTGTCGCCCGTGCGCCCCTCGTAGAGCGCCTCGAGCGCGTCGAGGCGCACCCACTGAATCGTCGGATCCGGCGTGCGCCGCAAGAGCGGGATCAGCGCGAAGTGATTGACCGTGCTGTAGGCGAGCTCGGGGTGCAGCGGCGCGATCGCGAAGACGTCCTTGCCCTCGCCCGCCCCCGCGCGGAGCAGCTCGTTGCCCGCCGCGGTCGCCTCGTGACAGAAGCGACTCCACGCCTCCGGCGTCACCTCGATCAGCGGCATGATGACCTGAATCACCACCTTGCTCGGGTCGCTCGCCGCCTCGACGATACGCTGGAGAAACGGCGCAAAATCCGTAGTGTCGGCGTAGTAGACGAGGCGCAGCGTCTGCCCGCGCGTCCGGCCGCCGCGCGAGAACGGGCAGAACGAATTCGGCTCGAGGAACGTCTCGAGGTAGCGGTCGTTGCTCTCGAGCGCGGCCGCCTCGAGCGCGCGCTTCGTCGCCTCCGGCAGCGCGGGGAGCGCCGCGAAGGGGACCGTTGGTATCTGGGCCTTCGTCATCGGGCGGTCGGGGAACGCCATCGCCGCGAGGTGCGCGTGCAGCCCGAGCAGGGCGGCCTCGTCGGCGGGGTCGCTCACGAGCCGCCGCCCTCGCCCGCCTCGCGCTTGAGCTCGAGCTCCTCCCAGCGCGTGAGCAGGCGCGTACTCTCGGCGCGCGCGGTCTCGAGGTCGCGCACGAGCGCCGGCACGTCGGTGCCATCCGTGTACGTGCTCTGCGCGGCGAGGCGCGCCTCGAGCGCCGTCACGCGCGTGTCGCTCGCCTCGATGTTCTGCGGCAGCCCCTCGAGCTCGAGGCGCTCACCGTACGTCAGCGCGCGCTTGCCGCGCTTCTCGTTGCGCGCGTCCGCGGGCGGCGCGACCGACGCGGCCCTTTGTTTTTCAGGCGCAGCGCGCTCTGCTGCGTCTGCCGCGCGGCGCGCCTCGGCGACCGCCTTCAGCTCGAGGTAGCTCCCGTAGCCGCCGGGATATTGCACGACGCGCGGCACGCCGGCCGCGTCGGGCTCGAACGCGAGGATGCCCGTCGCGACGCGGTCGAGGAACCAGCGGTCGTGCGTGACGACGAGCGCCGTCGCCTCCGTCTCGACGAGCATCTCCTCGAGCGAAGAGAGCGTCGAGAGGTCGAGATCGTTCGTCGGCTCGTCGAGCACGAGCAGGTTCGCGGGGCGGAGCAGCAGCTTCGCGAGGGCGACGCGCGCGCGCTCCCCGCCCGACAGAGAGCCGACCGGCTGCCGCGTCTTGCTCGGCTCGAACAGAAAGCGCTCCATGTACGCGCTCGAGTGCATCGTCTGCCCGTTGACCGTCACGCGCGGCGCGCCGCCCGTGATGTTGTCGGCGATCGAGCGCACATCGTCGAGCCCGCTGCGCCCCTGATCGAAGTACGCGAACTCCGTGTTCTTGCCGCGCACGACCTCACCGCCGGCGGGCTGCAATTCGCCGAGCAGCGTGCGCAGCAGCGTCGTCTTGCCCGCGCCGTTCGGGCCGACGATGCCGAGCCGCTCGCCCTTGACGAGCGCGAGCGTGAGCCCCTGCGCGAGCACGCGCCCCGTCGCGGCGTCGCCCGGCGTGCGCAGCGTGACGTCATCGCACGACACGATCGTCTTGCCCGTGCGCTTGGTCTCGAGCTCGAGCGCGACGCGCTTGTCTTCGGCGGGCTTCGGCGCGGCGATCGCGATGTTCGCGCGCTGAATGCGCGCCTTCTGCTTGCCCGTGCGCGCCGACGGAGTGCGGCGCAGCCACTCGAGCTCACGGCGCAGCAGGTTCCGCCGGTTGCTCTCGGTGCGCTCGGCCTGCGCGGCGCGCTCAGCCTTCTGAAACAGGTACTCCTCGTAGCCGCCGTCGTACGAATACACCCGCCCCGCGTCGACCTCGAGCGTGCGCGTGCAGACGCGGTCGAGCACGTAGCGGTCGTGCGTGATCATGAGCAGCGCGCCCGTGTACTCCTGGATCAGGTACGTCTCGAGCCACTCGACCGTGTCGACGTCGAGGTGATTCGTCGGCTCGTCGAGCACGGCGAGGGACGGCCGCGCGACGAGAATTCGCGCGAGCGCGACCCGCCGACGCTCTCCGCCCGAGAGCCCGCCGAAGGGCGAGTCCGCGCGGTCCGCGAGCCCGAGGTGCCCGAGCAGCGACTCGACGCGGTGCTCCGGATCCCAGCCGCCGAGGCGCTCGATCTCGGCGCCCGCCTGCGCCTGCCGCGCGAGCAGCGCCGCCGCGTTGCCGTCCCCGCGCGAGAGCCCCGCGCTCGCCTCGTCGTGCCGCGCCTTGGCCGCGCTCCACGCCGCGAGCCCGCCGCGCACGAGGTCGCGCACGAGCTGATCGCTCGGGAAAACGGGCTCCTGCGGCAGGTACGCGATCTCCGCCTCGCGCCGCTTCGCGACCGTGCCGGTGTCCGCCTGCTCGAGCCCGACGAGGATCTTCGCGAGCGTGCTCTTGCCCGAGCCGTTGACGCCGACGAGCCCGACGCGCTCGTCCTCCTCGACGGCGAGCGACGCCCCCGCGAGGATCGTCTGCGGGCCGTACGTCTTGGTGAGATCATTTGCTACGAGGAGCGCCACGGCGCGGCTGTACCACGAGTTACGGGCTTTGCTCGGTGCTGGTTGTGGAGCGTGAGAATCGCGCTGGCGCGCGGGCGTGCGACGCGCGAGCCGCATGGCTCTTCACCTGACGTGCGCGACGATCAGATCGATCGGCCCACCGGGGACGTCGTCGCGCTGAATCGTGCGACCACACATGGTCTGAGATGACGGTCGACCGTACGTGGCGAGCTCCATCACGACGCCTCCCTCGGGGTGGGGCTCCATCGCCGTCGCCCAACCACGAAAGGTGCCGTTCGTCCGCACGAACTCGCCGGTGAAGGGGTCGAGCGTCACGAGCACGCTGACCCCGACGTTCAGCTCGCAGCCGGTCACCGTCGTGCCCGCGAGGTCGAGCGGAGCCTCCGGGATTCCGAGCGTCGCCCACAGCTCACCCGTGCGCGCGTCGGTCGCGAGGAGCCCACCGAAGCCACCGACTCGGTCGTTGCGCCACACCCGCTCACCGCGCGCGTCGAAGCGCGTGAGCTCGTCGTTCGCGCTGACGATGGAGCCGCCGTCGTCGGTCATCACCAGCGACCGGGCGGCACGGAGCACCCGCGCAAAGTCGACGGTCCCCGTCGGTGAGAGGCGAACGAGCAGGGCGTCCGGGAAGTTGAAGCAGGGCGCCCCCACG
>CAIUAC010000750.1 GCA_903896985.1 uncultured Sandaracinus sp. | reverse complement strand
GGTCGTCAGCACCGGGACGTTGCGGCCGCGGGGGCCGTGCACGAAGAGGTTCGCCGCGCGGAAGAACGTGTTGCGGGCGGCGCAGGCCGTGGAGGTGCAGGTCTCGTTCGTGGCGCGCGCCGTGGTGTCCTCGACGACGCTCGTGCCGGCGACGACTGCCCCGGTCGCCTTGTCCGTGAGGGCGATGGTGACGACGGGCGCCTCACCGGCGATGAAGTAGCCGCGCGACGGGGTGTTGACCGTCACGGTGGCGTTGAACTCCGGGGTGTTGCGCTGGTCGCGCCCCATGAAGTCGTGGAAGCCCTCGATGTCGGTCGGCGCGTGACAGCCGGCGCACGCGCTGTCGTTCGTGCGGATGCCACCCGTGTGCCCGACGCCGGTGGCGAAGTTCACGGTGTCGTGACACGAGCCGCAGCTCGCGCGCGACGGGTTGTTCTTCCAGTTGTCGACCTGCGCGCCGGTGCCCTGATGGCACTTGGTGCAGTTGTCGAGGACGGCCGGGAAGCCGACCTTCTCCCACGAGTAGCGCGTCGTGCGGTAGCCCCAGATGGCGTAGGAGCCGTTGTCGGCCGCCTCGTTGACCGTCGTGGCCGGGTTATCCCAGAGGATGCCGTCCGCGCCGGGGATGCTCGCGAGCTCGCCGCCCGCGTGGATCTTGTGGATCATGGTGCGGAGGTCGAGGCTGTTGCCGCTCTGCGCGTCAGCAGCGCCCGACGAGTGACAGACCGCGCAGCCCTCGAGCGTGAGGCGGTCGCCGCCGTGGCCGCTGAACTCGTTCGTGTTGTGGCAGTTCTGGCAGGACGACGTCGGGATGAGGTCGCGCGTCTCGGTGACGGCCGTGCCGTCCGGGACGAAGTCGAAGTGCGCGTCGGCCGTCGCGCCGGCGTGGCCGCCCATCGTGATGTAGACGCGGTGCGTGAGCGCGCGGTCGTAGCCGACCAGCGCTGCGCCCGCGGCGGCGCCCAGGGTCGCGGTCGCGAGGTTCGCCACGTAGACATACGTGTACGAGCCGTCGCCGTGGTTCGTGAGCCGACCCGTGGTCGCGGTCGTGCCGCTGGCCTCGCGGTTGGCCTCGAGCGTCGAGGTGCCCGCCGCCATCGGGAAGGTCGAGCCGACGACGGTCTCCGTCGTGTAGATGTACGAAACCCAGCGGTTCGACCCATCGGTCGCGCCCGCCGGAACGAGCTTCGCGACGGCCGCGCCGACCGACGGGATGTTGGTGATGGGCGCCGGGGGCGTCGCGCGGTCGGCGACCGTGAAGTTCACGGTGACGAGACCGGTGGCGTCAGCCGTCGCGGAGGTGATCGTCGCGTCGGCGAAGTACTTCGCGCCGTTCGCGAACTCGCCGTTCGAGAGGAGGTACGCCTCGCCGTGGAAGTCGGTGACGCGGACGTTGCCGCCGCTCGCGCCCGTGGCGCCGTCGCGGACGACGTAGGAGGTGCCGTCGTCGCAGGCGATCGTCGCCTGGCCGGGGCCGGAAGCGGTGACCGTGCAGGACATGCCGGGCGTGCCGTTGGACACGGTGGCCGTCGAACCGTCGCTGCAGGTGATCGTCTGCACGCCCGTGGTGGCGTCGGTGGTGACGGTGCACGAGGCGGCGTCGCCGTTCGTGACGGTCGCCGTCGTGCCGTCGTCGCACGTGATGGTCTTGGTGCCGTCAGCGGCGGTCTCGACGGTGCAGCCACCGCCGTCGGTGCCCGGCGTGCCCGGGGTACCGTTCGTGACCGTCACGGTGGTGCCGTCACCGCACGTGATGGTGCTCGTCATATCTGCGTTGGCCGTCACTGTGCAGCTGCTGCCCGGGTCACCGGTACAGCCGCTCACGGACAGACCGAAGCAAGCCAGGAGCAGCGCAATTCCTTGGGCGCCGACTTTCATGAGACCTCCAGTTGGCAGCGATGCGCTGCGCTCGAAAACGTTTGGGAGAAGAACTTGGTGGGGTGCGCGCAGGAGGAGACCACTCGGCGCGCGTCTCGCTCGGTTGTCTCGCCCCTCTGGACGAGCTCACCGGCGTCAACACTGGTAACTCGAGGGTCCAGTTGGGCGCGCCTCGACGCTCGCACTTGCGCGAGCGCAACAGCGAGCGCGCCTTTCCTCAAAAACCGTGAGTGAACGCAGAGCCTCTGCGGAATAAGTCGCGGAGGCGCTCCTGAGCGACGCCGTCAACGAGACCGTCGCGCGGGGAAGTTTGAGATGGCGTCAGCGCGCCGCGTCGCGGTGCACGACGACGACCTCGCGCTCGCCGTCGAGACGCTTGCCGAGCTCCTCGGCGACGGCGACGCTGCGATGGCGCCCCCCAGTGCAGCCGATCGCGATGGTCAGGTACGCCTTCCCCTCGCGCTCGTAGCGCGGGAGCATCCGGACCAGCATCCGCTCGAGGTCCTCGAGCAGCTCCTTCGTCTCGGGCGCCTGCAGGACGAACGCCGCAACATCGGCATCCTTGCCGGTCTTCGCGCGGAGCTCCGGGACGAAGTACGGGTTCGGCAGATAGCGGAGATCGAAGACGAGGTCGGCGTCGACGGGCAGCCCGTACTTGAAGCCGAACGACACGAGCCGCGTGACCATGCGAGGGCGACCTCCGGTGCGCGCGACGAGGTCGACGAGCAAGCGTCGCAGGTCGTGCACGTTGAGGCGGGTCGTGTCGATCACGTGCCGCGCGCGGGCGCGCAGCGTCGCGAGGCGCTCGCGCTCCTTCTGGATCGCCTCGAGCAAGTCTCCGCCGGGCGCGAGCGGGTGCGGGCGGCGCGTCTCGGAGTAGCGCTGCACGAGGGCGCTGTCGGCCGCGTCGAGGAAGAGGATCTCCACGTCGTGCCCGCTCGCGGTCAGGTCCTTGAAGACCTGGTCGGCCGCCTCGAGGAACGCGCCCGTGCGCACGTCGATGCCGAGCGCGACCTTCGAGATGGCGGCCTCTGGCGCGAGCGTCGCGAGCATCTGCGGCACGACCGGCGGCGGCAGATTGTCGACGCAGAAGAAGCCGAGGTCCTCGAGGACGTGCAGCGCGGTGCTGCGACCCGCGCCAGAGAGACCGGTGACGACCACGACGTGCAGGGCGGACACCGCGCGAGCATAGCTGCCGGTCGGCGGCGAGCCTAGGTTCTCGCGCCGCGGAAACGGAAACGGTACGGTGCGCGCCATGGAACTCGTGGAAGACGACACCGCGCGCGACGTCGTGCACGCGCCGCTGACCGCCGACGCGGCAGAGGTGCTGCGGGTCGCGTCCGAGGCGGCGGCTTCCGGCGAGGTCGTCGTGCTCGCGACGGTGCTCGCGCGGCGCGGTTCGACGCCGGCGACGCCGGGGCAGAAGCTCGTGCTCACCTCCACCGGCGCGTGCGTCGGCACCGTGGGTGGCGGCGCGCTCGAGCGCGCGGTGCTGCAAGCGCTCGCGCTGCGCCTCGCGGCCGACGACGTGACGACGGTGCGGACCGAGACGTACAAGCTCGGCGCGTCGCTCGGGATGTGCTGCGGCGGCACGGTCGACGTGCTCTTCGAGACGGTCGCGAGCGCGCCTCCGGTGCTGCTCGTCGGCGCGGGGCATCTCGGCCAAGCGACGGCGCCGCTGCTCGGGCGCTGCGGCTTCGCGGTGACGCTGACCGACGAGCGCGAGGTGTGGATCGAGCGCGCGCGGGCGGCGATCGGCGGGCCGCGCGTGCGCTGCCTCGCGGAGCCGTTCGATGAGGCGGCGCGCAAGCTGCCGCGGAGGGCGGCGGTCGTCGCGATGACGCACGATCACACGCTCGATCAGGACGTCATCGAGTGGGCGCTGCGCGAGGGCTTCGCCTATGTCGGCGGCGTCGGCTCACGCGGCAAGCGCGCGCGCACGGTGGCGCGCCTCGAGGCGAAGGGCTTCCCCGCGGGAGCGATCGCGCGCGTGCAGATGCCGGTGGGCCTCGAGATCGGCGCGCGCACGCCGGACGAGATCGCGGTCGCGATCGCCGCGGAGCTCGTGCGCTGGCGTCGCGCGCCCTGAGGCCCGCACGCGGCTCGCCTCGACGCCTGCGGGCGCTCGGCGGGCGTCGTCGCCCGCGAACTGCGTCGCGCCCCTGCGGGTGTCCATTTTGCTATGGTCGCGCCATGACCTCGGCGCTGTCGGTGCTCGTGAACGGTGAACGACGCTCGCTCGACGGCGTGAGCACAACGGCGACGCTGCTCGACTGGCTGCGCGACACGGGCCTGACCGGCACCAAGATGGGCTGCAACGAGGGCGACTGCGGCGCGTGCACGGTCGCGCTCATCGACGTCGACCCGCGCACGGGTGAGCGCGTGTTTCGCGCGATCAACTCGTGCATCACGCTCGCGACGATGATGGCGGGGCGCGAGCTGCTGACCGTCGAGGGGCTCGCGGCGCACGGCGCGCACGAGGAGACGCACCTTCACCCGGTGCAGGACGCGATGGTCCGACACCACGGCTCGCAGTGCGGCTTCTGCACGCCGGGCGTCGCCGTCTCGATGTTCGAGGGCTTCTACCGCAAGCGGTGCGGCTCGCCCGCGGCGACCTCCGATCAGCTCTGCGGCAACCTCTGCCGCTGCACCGGCTACCGCCCGATCCGCGACGCGATGGCGGACGTGCACGAGCACCGCGAGCGCCCCTGGACGCCCTCCGGGCAGGACCCGCACCTCGCGACGCTCGCTCGCGCGGCGGAACCGCTCGCCGCCTTCGACGCGACGCACGACGGGCAGCGCTTCGCTCGACCTGACTCGCTCGGTGCGCTCCTCGCGCTCGTCGCGGCGCACCCGGAGGCGGTGCTCATCGCGGGCGCGACGGAGATCGGCGTCTGGCTCAACAAGCGCGGGGACCGCTTCCCGTTCCTCGTCTCGACCGAGGGGGTGCGCGAGCTGCGCACGATCACGCGCACGGACGACGCGCTCGTCGTCGGCGGCGCCGTCACGCTGACCGAGCTCGAGGAGTCGCTCGACGGGGACTTCCCGTCGGTCGCGTCGATGCTCTCGGTGTTCGCCGCGCGGCAGATCCGCAACCGCGCGACGCTCGCGGGCAACCTCGTCACAGCGTCGCCGATCGGCGATATGGCGCCGGTGCTGCTCTCGCTCGACGCGCGCCTCGTCCTCGCGAGCAGCGCGGGCGAGCGCACGCTACCGCTCGACGAGTTCTTCCTCGCGTACAGGAAGACGGCGCTCCGCTCCGGCGAGGTCGTGCGCGCCATCGAGCTACCGCTTCCCGGCGCGTTCACGGACGGGCTCACGCGGCTCGTGCGCTCGTCGAAGGTGTCCAAGCGCC
>CAIUAC010000749.1 GCA_903896985.1 uncultured Sandaracinus sp. | reverse complement strand
CGTCGAAGAGGCTGAGCGTCTCGTCGAGGCCGTCGAGCTCCGTCGAGCCGGGGGGCGCCGCCTGCGCGTTGCCGTGCCCCGAATAGAAGACGATGACGACGTCCTCGGGCCGCGCGCGGGCGGCGAGGCGGCGCAAAGCGTCGAGGAACGCCGCGCGCGTGGCCTGCGCGTCCGTGAGCAAGATCGAGTCGGCCTCGTCGAGCAGGTGCCGCGCGCGGAGCGCCTTCTTCAGCAAGCGCGCGTCGTCCGCGCAGCCGTAGAGCGGCCCGCCATGATAGGCCGTGATGCCGACGAACAAGCCGAGCACGCGCCCGTGCGCGCTCGGGCCAGCCCAGCCGCCCGCCGGCACGGACTCCCCGTCGCGCACGACGATCGGCGGCGTGACGCTCGCGCGCGCCCGGAAGCCGCCCTGCCCCGCGAAGTGAAACGCCGTCACGACCGCGAGGTAGGTGCCCGTCACCGGCGCGGACACGTCGACGGTGCTGTCGCTCGCGCGCTCACCGCCGCCCTCGCCGAGGTCGTCCGCGTCGTCGTTCGACCAGACCTCACCGCCGGGCGCGAACACGACGACGGAGGGGTCGAAGTCCGGCGAGGTGACGCGCAGGCGCACGCGCGAGCCGCCCTGCGCCTCGAAGCGCAGCCAGGTGCCGGGCACCTTGTCGGAGTCGTCCGCGAAGACGCGCCCGTCGACCGTCGCGCCCGCCCCGAGCGCCATCGTCGCGCCGAGGTCCACGCGCTCAGCGCGCAGCGTGTACGCCCCCACCTGCCCGGACTGCGCGGTCGTCGCGTGCACGAGGTAGCGCCCCGCGAGCCGAGGCGTCCACGAGACCTCCGCGTCGAGGGAGCCGGCGAAGGTGTCGTCGGTGCGGGTCGTGTGTCCGTCGGGCGCGACGATCTCGAGCAGCGAGTCGAGCGTGCGCGAGCGCATCGTGAGGCGCACCGGCACGTCGGCGGCGAGGTCGAGCGCGTACACGTGCTCGCCGTGCCCGTCGGCGCGTCGGTCGCACGCGTTGAGGCGCGCGCTCACCGGGCGATTGTCGAGCGTACGCACGGCCACCGCCGCGGGCGCGTCGACCGTCGTCGCGCGGATCGTCGCCGCACCACAGCCAGCCGCCAGCGCCGCCGTCACCGACACGGCCGTCATCGACACGGCCGTCACCCACGCCGCCGACACGCCGCCCCACCAGTTCGTGTTTCGCACCTCGCCAAGGTAGCAGGGCGGCCGCGCGCGCGTCCCACGCGGCGATGGCGCGGAGCCCGCCGCAGCCCCATGCTCGCCCGGCTTTGCGCGCCCCGCGAGACCTCGAGCGCACCCATCGTTCGGCGCTGCTCGGCGCGGCGCTCGGCGCCTGCGCGCTCGTCTGCGCGCTCGTCTGCGCGGCCAGCCTCGCGACACGGCTGCGCGCCGACGACACGGCGCACGCCGTCGTGCGCAGCGTCGAGTCGCCCGGCGCGCTCGCGCCGTTCTTCGCGTCGCTCCTCGCGAGCGAGCGCCGACAGGCGACGACGCGCATCTCGTGGTTCGGCGACTCGAACATCGCCTTCGACAGCATCACGAGCACGCTGCGCGCGCGCCTGCAGGGGCGCTTCGGCGACGCGGGGCACGGCTTCGTGCTCGTGACGCCGGGCTATCTGCCGTACGGACACCGCGGCATCGTGCTCAGCTCGCGCGGGCGCTGGCGGCTCTCGGAGTTGGTGCGCGGGACGCGCGCGGACGGGCGCTACGGCTACGGTGGCGTGCTGTTCATGCCGAGCGCGCCGAGCACGAGCGCGTCGTTCTCGACCGCGCGCGCTGGCGAGGTCGGGCGCGCGGCCTCGCGCTTCGAGGTGCTCTATCAGCG
>CAIUAC010000748.1 GCA_903896985.1 uncultured Sandaracinus sp. | reverse complement strand
GGCACACCGTGGACGGCGCCGCGACCGCGTCGTCGGGGCAGAGCGCCGAGCCGCCGGTGCAGGCCTCGGCCGCGTCACACGCGCCCGCCGCCGCGCGGCACGACGTGCCCGCGCTCGCAAAGGCATCCAGGCAGAGGAAGCTCGACCCGTTGCAGGTGTCCGCGACGTCGCAGACGCCGACCGCCGCCCGGCACACCGTC
The DNA here is from genome assembly GCA_903896985.1 of uncultured Sandaracinus sp. Classification (GTDB taxonomy): domain Bacteria; phylum Myxococcota_A; class Polyangia; order Polyangiales; family JADJQN01; genus CAIUAC01. The sequence continues at coordinate 1,655 of CAIUAC010000748.1, read as the reverse complement.
CCGGCGGCCGTGGCGGCGCCCGGCGTGCAGGTCGGTACGCCCCCGACGCTGCAGCTGATGGTGCCCGTGCGGCAGGGCGCGCCCGGCACATCGCACGCGACGCCGGGCGTGCACCCCACGGTGCACATCGTCGTCGCGCCGTTGCAGTAGCCGCCGCTGCAGGCGAGGCCCGCCGACGCGAACTCGTCCACCGGGCACGCGGTGCTCGCGCCCGTGCACGTCTCCGCGACATCGCAGCCGCCCGCGACGGCGGGGCGACAAGCCGTACCCGCGGCCGCGAGATCGTCCACCGGACACGCCGCGCTGCTGCCCGAGCAGCGCTCCGCGGAGTCACAGAGGTCCGCGCTCGCGCGACACATGACGGACGCCGCCGCGAAGCTGTCCGCGGGGCAGTCCGAGCCCGCTCCGGTGCACGCCTCCGCGACGTCGCACGGGCCGGCGCTCACGCGGCAGGAGGTCCCGGCGCTGGTGAACGTGTCCGCCGGGCAGGCGGACGAAGTGCCTGTGCACGCCTCTGCGAGGTCACAGGCACCGTTGGCCGCACGGCACGTGGTCGCTGCCGCCGCAAAGCCGTCCACCGGGCACGCCGCCGCGGTCCCCGAGCACACCTCCGCGAGGTCACAGTCCCCGGAGGTCGCGCGGCAGACGGTTCCAGCTGCGACGAACGCGTCGACGGGACACGCCGCGCTCGCGCCGGTGCAGGTCTCCGCGACGTCGCAGGCTTGATTCGCGAGGCGGCACACGCTCGTGTCCGCCGCGAAGAGGTCGACCGGGCAGATCATCGAGACTCCGTCGCAGACCTCCGCGGTGTCGCAGACGTCAGCGCGCGCGCGGCACTCCGTGCCCGCGCTCATCGGAAAGCCAGCGCCGCGGCAGACGGAGACTCCCGCCTCGCAGACGAAGAAGGCGCGCTCGCAGGGTGACGTCGGAAGCGCACACGGGACGAGCGGGCCTCCCGCGCTGCACCCGCCGCCGTCAGCCGGACCGAGGTCCGCGGGGCCGAGGTCGTCGGTGCCGAGGTCGGTGTCCATCGTGGCGTCCTCACCGAGATCCGCGCCGCCATCGACGGCGTTCAGGTCGGGGCCGAGGTCGCGCGAGGTCATGTCGGTCGAGGCGTCTGCGGGGCTGACGCCAGCGTCCGCGTCGAGCGGCACGAGCACGCCGCGGGGCGCATCTCGGCACATCCCGTCGACGGGATCACACGCCTCATCCGTCGCATCGCAGAGGACGTCCGCGCAGATGTCCCGCAGCCACAGATCGAGTCGCATCGTGCGCCCCGCCGCGTAGCCAGCGCGGAGGTGCGCGCGCACGACGAGCGCGGTGTCGCCGTCCGGGTCGGCGATGCCATCGGACGCGGAACGCGCAGTCGCCGTCACGACGTACTCGCGCGTGCTCTCGTTGTTCGTCGGCGCGAGCGCGATCCGATACGGGAACGCGAAGTCGCCGAGATCAGGCGCGGTGAACTCCTTCGTCAAAGCGACGCGCGACGGAGTCGTCGCGCTGATGCTGTCGTAGCTGTCGACTCGCACATCGACCGCGAGCGTGCGCGCCGCGACGCCGGGCTCTGCCCAGATGTAGACGATGACCTGTGACGGCGTGACGTCGGCGGGACAGCCGACGAGCAGCGCGAGCAGGCCGAGGAGCGCGAAGCGAAG
>CAIUAC010000747.1 GCA_903896985.1 uncultured Sandaracinus sp. | reverse complement strand
GGAGGAGGCGCCGCTCGAGCTCTTCCGCAAGCTCTGGCCGCTGACCCGCGGGCGGCGCGTGAACAAGCGCCGTCATATGGTCCCGGCGGGCGAGGGCGTGTGGGAGATCGACGTCTTTCTCGACCGCACGCTGGTACTTGCAGAACTCGAGCTCGCGTCCGAGGAAGAGGCGGTGTCGATCCCCGCGTGGCTCGCGCCGTACGTCGTGCGCGAGGTCACCGAGGAGTCCGAGTTCGTCAACGCCCGCCTCGCCAAGTAGCCCATGACCCAGCCTCATGACGCGGTCCTCGTCCTCTCCTTTGGTGGTCCCGAGCAGCCCGACGAGGTGATGCCGTTCCTCGAGCACGTCACGCGCGGGCGCGGCATCCCGCGCGACCGTCTGCTCGTCGTCGCCGAGCATTATCTGCACTTCGGGGGCGTCTCGCCGATCAACGCGCAGAACCGCGCGTTCATCGCGGCGCTCGAGGTGGAGCTCGCGGCGCACGGTCCGCGCCTGCCCGTCTACTTCGGCAACCGCTACTCGCGGCCGTACCTCGAGGACACGCTGCGCACGATGGCGGACGACGGCGTGCGCAGCGCGCTCGTCTTCGTGACGAGCGCGTTCTCGTCGTACTCGGGCTGCCGCGCCTACCGCGAGGACCTCGAGCGCGCGCGCGCCGCGGTCGGGGAGCGCGCCCCCGCGGTGCACAAGCTGCGCGTGTTCTTCGATCATCCGCTCTTCGTGGACGCGCTCGTCGCGCGCGTACGAGAGGCGCTCGACGCGTCCCCCGCCGACGCCGCGCTCGTCTTCACGGGGCACAGCGTGCCGATGTCGATGGCGCGCAGCAGCCGCTACGAGGCGCAGCTGCGCGCGGTCGCCGCGCTCGTCGCGGAGCGCGTCGGCAAAGAGCGCTTCGACCTGGTGTGGCAGTCGCGCAGCGGGCCGCCGACGGTGCCGTGGCTCGAGCCCGACGTCTGTGAGCACCTGCGCGCGCTCAGCGCCGCGGGCACGAAGCACGTCGTCGTCTCGCCGATCGGCTTTCTCTCCGATCACATGGAGGTCGTCTGGGACCTCGACGAGGAGGCGCGCGTCGTCGCGGAGAAGCTCGGCCTCGGCTTCGTCCGCGCGGCGACGCCGGGCACGCATCCGTCGTTCGTCGCGGCCGTCCGCGAGCTGCTCTGCGAGCAGACCGACGCCGCGCCTCGCCGCGCGCTCACGGTGCTCGGAGACGGCGTCTGCGGTGCGGACTGCTGCCCGCCGCCCGCGCGGCCGCCCGCGGCTCGCCCGAGCGCCTGAGCGCTTCGCGGGCCTTCAGGCGACGAGGCTCGGCCCTGCGCCGTCGCGGCGATGGCGCGCGTAGAGCGCGTCGCGCCACGAGATCACGTCGCCGAACTCGAGCGCGAGCGCGGTGCGCGTCCAGGCTTCGCGGGTCCGCGGACGGATCGGGACGTATTGCGACCCCACCGGCACGACGACGTTGACCGCGCACGCGGCGACGATGTCCGCGAGCGTGAAGTGGCCGCCGACGACGTAGCGCAGCGCGCCCCCGCTCTGACTCGCGGCCTCGGCGAGCGCTCGGCGGAGCGCCGTGAGGACCTCCGCCAGCGTCGCCTCGTGCACGGCCTCCGCCTGGTAGTCCACGCCGTACTTGCGCGCGATGAACGCGACGCCGATCCGCCCGACCGTGCGTCGGAGAGGCTCCGGCACGAACGCCGGCACCGCGTCCTCGAGCGCACCCGGCGTCGACCGGAGGCGCGCGGAGTAGAGCGCCCGACCAGCCTCGAAGGCGCGCTCTGCGCGGGCGTCCCACGCGTCCACGGCGGCGCGCTCGTCTGCGCGCTCGAGGAGCGCGCCATGCCCGTTCGCGTCGGCCCAGCGGGCGATCGCGAGCGAGCCCTGCACGAAGCTGTCTTTGGTCAGCAGCGTCGGCACGGAGATGCTCCCCCGCAGCTTGCGCAGCCGAAGGCGCATCGGGAGCTCGTCGATCAGCGGCGTGTGCTCGCTGAACGTGTAGGGAATCCCGTGGTGCTCGAGCGCCCAGCGCGCCTTCTCGGTCCACGGCGAGTACGAGATCCCGAAGAGGCGCTGCGGCCGCGCGGGCGTGACTTGGGTCGGCATCGGCGGCCAGCATTGCGCGGCTTCCGTGTCTCGCCAAGGCGTGCGATCTTGCGCGGGTGCGCCTCCCGAAGCTGCCCTCTCTGCGCCTCCCGCCCGCCGTCGCTCGCTGGCTGTTCACCTTCCTGCTGATCTTGGTGGGCGGGGTCGGCCTGCCGCAGCCACCCGCTGCGGAGGCGCAGCACACGGGCGGCAGCTTCGGCGGCGGCTCGTTCGGCGGCGGCGGTCACTCGTACGGCGGCGGTGGCGGCTCGTACGGCGGCGGTGGCGGCGGCTTTCACATGTCCGGCAGCGGCTTTCGCGTGCACAGCGGTGGCTGTGGGAGCTTCGCCTTCAGCCTGACGCTCGCGATCATCATCATGGTCGTGAAGGCCGCCGCGTCCGGGCGCACGCCCCACTACTCGCACGACGAGGGCCCGATCCTCAGCGGGCCGCTCACTCCCTACGCGCGGCTCGTGGACGTGTCCGCGATCCACCTCGCGCTCGACTGGCGCGCGCGCCCCGCGCTGCAGAAACGCCTCGAGGAGCTCGCTCGAGCGGGGCACACGTCGACCCCGGGTGGCCTCGCGTATCTGCTCCACGAGACCGTGGTCGAGCTGCGGCGCGCCGAGGCGAGCTGGCTCTACGCGGGCGCGATCAACGCGCTCCCGACGCAGCCCGCGCAGGCCGAGCAGCACTTCCGGCGGATCGCCGCGGAGGCGCGCTCGCGCTTCAAGGTCGAGACGGTGCGCGCCGTCGATGGCCGCGTCGCGGGCACCGACGCACCTGCGATGCGCGCGCGGGCGGACGAGGGCGCCGGGCTCGTCCTCATCACGCTGATCGTCGCGGCGACGCGCGAGATCCCCGACATCGCGAAGGCCGCCGACGCGCGTGAGCTCGGGGGCCTGCTCCGCGAGCTCGGCTCGCTCAACGCCCGCGACATGGTCGCGCTCGAGGTGATCTGGACTCCCTCGACCGAGAACGATCGCATGAGCAGCGCGGAGCTCGAGGTGCTCTATCCGGAGCTGCGCCGCATGGACGAGAACACCGTCATCGGGCGCGTCTTCTGCGGCTACTGCGCGCAGCCTTTCCCGGCCGAGATCCTGCGCTGCCCGAGCTGCGGCGCCCCCGGCACCGAGGCCAAGCGCGCGCGGGCTTGAGCGCGCGGTCACGCCGACTCGGGCCTGGCATCGCGCCGGGCTGAGCGCGCAGTCGCCGTGCCTAGAGCGCGAAGACGGGCGCGTTCGTCAGCGTGAAGAACGAGCGCAGCGCGCGGGTCGGGACGGGCGGCGGAGTGCCGCGCATCCCGTGGCGCAGCGCCTTCCAAGAGTCGAAGTCGAGCCCGGTGAAGCGCAGCCCCGCGCAGTAGCCGCGGTCGCCGTGGCGATAGCCCTCGACGATGCGCGCGACGACCGCCTCGGCGTCGATCCACTCGCCCGTCGTCGGCATCTCGATCGAGAGCAGCACAGGCTCGCCGACCTCGAGCCAGGCGTCGCACGCGAGCAGGAGCCCGTGCGTCGAGAGGTCGAGCGCCTGCTCGCCGATCAGGCGGAAGCCGCGCTCGGCCACTGCTTGGCAGCGCGCCCGCACCGCGCGTCGCACAGTCGATCGGTCCGACGCCCAAAGCTTCATCACATCCATCGCCGCCTCCTTCGAACCCGGTTATCCTCGGCTCGCCGACCGAGGTATGCAGCGAACCTACATGAGGGCAGATCCCTACCCAAGTTCTTGCGCGAAGTTTTTCGCGCTGCTCCTCGGGCTGAGCGCGCTCGTCCTCCCCGCCGGGGCCGCGCACGCGCACATGGGCTCGATGAAGTACCTCTTCGTCGAGCGGACGCGCGCCGGCGTCGTCGTGCTCGCGGACCTCGACGTCACCGACGCGGCGTACGAGCTTGGGCTCGGCGCGGGCGCTCCCGCGTCGGCCGTCGTCGCGCAGGCGCCGCGCCTCGCGCGCTGGCTCGAGCAGCGGCTGCACGTCCGCGCCGCCGAGGGCGCCTGCCCTGGGCACGCCGAGCCCGCTTCGCCCGAGGGCGCGGCCCCTGGCACCGGGCAGACGCGCGAGCGAGACGGTCGGCACTACGTCACCGTGCGCGTCGCATTCGTCTGCCCCGCCGGGGCGTCGCGCCTCGTGCTCCGCGACGACGCGATCTTCGACGATGACCCGCAGCACGAGGCGATCGTGCGGCTCTCGCGCGACGAGGGCGCGACGGCGACGGTGCTGCGCGCGCACAGCCGCGAGGTCCGCCTCGACGCGCGGGAGCAGCGCCTCTCGGAGGTCGTCGGCACCTTCGTCGTCGTCGGCGCGCTGCACCTCTTCACGGGCTACGATCACCTGCTCTTTCTGCTCTCGCTCTTGCTCGTCGCGGGCGCGCACGCCGCGCGCGACGGGCTGAAGTCCTCGCTGCGTGAGGTCGCCTTCGTCGTCACGGGCTTCACGATCGGGCACAGCATCACGCTCTTCGCGGCGGCGCTCGACGTGCTCGTCCTGCCCGCGCGGCTCGTCGAGACGTCGATCGCCGCCTCGATCCTCGCCGTCGCCGGGTGGAATCTGTGGCGCCCGGAGCAGCGCCGCGGGCTGCCGTACGTCGCCATCGCCTTCGGGCTGATCCACGGCTTCGGCTTCTCGGCGGTGCTGCGCGAGCTCGTGCTGCCGCGCGCCGGGCGGGTGACCGCGCTGCTCGCGTTCAACGTCGGCATCGAGCTAGCGCAGCTGACGGCGGTCGCGCTCGCGCTCGGTCCGCTCGCGTGGGCCGCGCGAAAGCCCGAGTTTTACAGGGTCTGGGTCGTGCGCGGGGGCTCCGTGCTGATCGGGCTCGTCGCGACCTACTGGATGCTCACGCGCGCGCTTGGATGAAGGGAGCTGCGGCGGAACTGTGACCTGAATCGCCGATCGAGCCGTCGCTCCGCGAGCGCTCGCCCCTCCGCACTCCTGCGCTACCTTGCGCGCGCCATGGCCGACGAAGACAACCGCCGCCTCGCCGAGCGTCACCCCGTCTACTTCGTCGCGGAGCTCCTGCCCGACGACGGGAACCGAGTGCAGGTCGCCGTCACGCACGACGCGAGCGAGACGGGCTTGCTGCTGCTGACGCGCGCGCACCTCGAGGTCGGGCAGAGCGTGACCGTCCGCGTGCTCTTGCCCGGCGATGCGCCTCGGCAGCCGCCGGTGACGGGTCGGGTCGTGCGCCGCGAGGAACTCTCTTCGAGCGAGGTCGACTTCTGGAGAGAGAAGGTCGCGCTGCAGTTCGACGCGCCCGCCGCGCAGCTGGCGCACGAGCTGCTCGCCGCCGCGGCGAAGCTCGGCGGCGCTCCGCAGGCGTAGCGCGAGCGGCCCGCGCTGCGCGGTCAGAGCTCGAGCGGCTTGCGCTGCGCGGTCGCGTAGACGCCGAGCAGCACCAGCGCGTAGCCGAGGAACATCGTGCCGACGGGCACGTAGACGCCGAGCGCGAGGGCGCCGGCGAGCGTCAGGCCGACCAGCGTGACCATCGGCGCGTGCGTGTCGAGCAGGGACTCGCGCGGCTCTCCGCGCGCCTCGAGCTCGGCGATGAACGGACCGACGCGCGGGTCGTCGGCGCAGGGGCTCGCGGGGGAGGCCGCCCAGGTGTCGGCGAGCGGCACCTCGCAGCGCGGGCACTCGCCCTCGAAGGCGAAGGTGTCGTCGCAGCGCGCGCAGCCGTAGCGCAGGCGGTCGCGCGGGGCCGCGGCGCGCTCGGCTGAGGGCCGCCCGCGACGCTCCGTCGGCCGTGCGCCGCGGAGGAG
>CAIUAC010000746.1 GCA_903896985.1 uncultured Sandaracinus sp. | reverse complement strand
GCGGCGACGCCCGCGGCGACCTGCGGCGCGAAGCGACGGCTCAGCTCGACGCGCCCCTCGAACTCGGTCGCGCGGCCGAACATCGAGCGGATCGTGAAGCCCGCCTCGAGGTAGTCGGTCAGCCCGACGCCGAGGCGCATCTCCGCGACGTACGGCCAGCCGACCGAGAGCCCGACGACGAAGAGCTCCGGCGGCAGCGGACCGGCGGCGGTGATCATCGCGGTGCGGCGCTCGAGCAGGCGGCGCTGCGCGGCGTCGACGCGGTCTTGCTCGCGCTCCTCGTCGCCGACGCGATGGAGCAACGCGGGGATCTCACGCCGCTCGGTGCCGGCGACGAGATCGATCTGCGCGACGTACGAGGTGTGCCCGGCGAGCCGGACCTCGAGCTGGTGCTGCCCGACCGGCAGGTTGCCCTCGTACGGCGTCGGGCCGCGCGAGTGGCCGTCGACGAAGAGCTCCGCGCCCTCGACGTTGGCGCTGACGAGCACCGGCGTGCCGACCGGCACGAGCGTCGCGTCGACCGTGCAGTTCTGCCCCGCGCGGATCTCGCAGGTCGTGCGGAACTCCTCGAAGCCCGCCGCCGCGATCACGATCGCGTGCCCGCCGCCGGGCGCGTTCTCGATGACGATCGGCGCCTGCCCCTTGTCCTCGCCGTCGATGGTGACGTGCGCGTTGCCGACGTTGGCGTTGACCACGATGCGCCCGGGCGGGAGCGACTGCGGCCGCAGCTCGAGCGACACGACGCGCTGCGCGCCGGCGTCGGTCGTCACCGTCTGCATCAGGCGCTCGTAGCCCGCGGCGACGGCCTCGACGATGTGCTCGCCGGGCGCGATGTTCGTCTTGGTCGCGGGCGACGGGCCGAGCAGCTCACCGTCGACGCTGATGGTCGCGCCGGGCGCGTTCGCGAGGATGCGCAGCGTGCCGCCCGTCGGCGCGGCGGGGCGCAGCGTCAGGTTGAGCACCGCGCGCTGCCCCGTCTGGATCAGCACGGACTCGGTGCGGGGCGGGAGGCCCGGCGCGCGCACCTCGAACGAGTGCATCCCTGGCGACAGATTCTCGATGAACGTCGGCGTCGTGCCGCGCGGCTGCGGGTCCCCGTCGACGCGCACCTCCGCGCCGGAGATGTCGGCGGCGACGAGCACGGAGCCGGTCTGCGGCGCCTCGCGCTCGAGGGCGACGGGCAGCTGCAGCGCCTGCCCGGACGCGAGCTCAGCCCACTGACTGAAGGTGACGAAGCCCTCGCGCCCGACCTGCACCATGTGCCGCCCGGGCGCGACGTTCGCCGAGTACGGCACGTTGCCGACGGGGACGCCGTCGATGCGGATCGCCGCGCCGTTCGTCAGGTCGTTGCCGCTGCTGACCGAGATCGTCGAGAGCGCGTTGAGCGTCCCGCGGAAGGTCTCACGGCGGCGCGCGACGCTGATCGTCGCCTGCGCGTCCGAGTAGCGATCGAGCTTGAAGATCAGCGTGTGCGTGCCGCTCGCGACGCGGATCGTGCGGCACGGCGTGACGCAGAGCGGCGCGCCGGAGGCGACGTCGAGGAACACCTGCGCCCCTGCGGGGATCGACTCGATGTTCACGGGAATCGGGCGCTGCGCCTCGGCGCGCGACACGAGCGTGGTCAGCGCGAGCGTGAAGAGACCGAACCACGAGGCGAGTCGAACGGAGCGACGCATGACACCTCCCCAAAAGGCTGACGGCCCTTTCTAGACGCCGGAGCGCCTCCGTTCAAGGCCGCTCACTCGGGGCGCGCGGGAGAGGCGTCGGTGCCGTCACCGTCGTACCACTGCGCTGCATCTTCAGCGGACGCGCCCGAGGGGTCGTCGCCCCACGCGTCGAGCGACACCTCTGGCAGCGCGAAGGGCAGCGCCTGCGTCCGACCGACGACGGGGCGCGGCGGCGGAGGCTCGGCGCCCTCGGCGTGGAAGACGAGGCTGTCGACCTCGGCGAGTCCGTCGTCGAGCGCGGCTTGGTCGATGCGCTCGCGCGTGAACATCCGGTGCAAGAACGCGCGCACTTGGTTCGCGAGGCGCGGCGAGAGCGCGCCGTCGACGTACGCCTGATGGAAGACCTTCGGGCTCGGCAGGATCGTCGCGAGAAACGCGCTCTCGCCGGGGGATAGCTCCGCCGGAGTGCGCCCGAAGTAGTGCTCCGAGGCCTGCCGAATGCCGTAGATCGAGGGGCCGTACTCGATCACGTTCAGGTACAGCTCGAGGATGTGCGCCTTGTCGAGCATTCGCTCGATCCACCAGGTCAGCAGCACCTCCTGCACCTTGCGCGCGAGCGTCTTCTCGCGGCGCAAGAAGAGGTTCTTGACGAGCTGCATCGTGATCGTGCTCGCGCCCTGCACGTAGCGCCCGGCGCGCAGGTTCCGCACGAGCGCGACCTGAATCTCGGACGGCGCGAAGCCGCGATGGCGAAAGAACGCGCCGTCCTCGTGCGCGAGCACGGCGTGGATCAGGAACGGGCTGATCTCGGAGATCGGCGCCCAATTCGCGGTGCCCGGGCCCGTCTCCATCTCGAAGGTCGTGCCGTCGGGCTCGACGACGCGATGGATGAACGGCCCCTCGAAGCGGCGCAGATCCGCGAGCCCCGGCACCGTCTCGAACGCGCAGCCGTCCTGCACGCCGACCTCCACGCGCGTCGCGTCGAGGTCGCGCGAGTCGACGAGGACGCGCAGCCGCCCGGAGAGCGTCCCGGCGAACGAGAAGCCCGTGCCGTACGTCTTCGTCTGGTCGTCGGCCGTGACCGACAGCGCCTTCGGGTCGACCGTGAGCGCGCCGTCGTGGTACGTGATCGTGTAGTTCGAGAGGCCGCTGCCGACCGCCGCGGAGGCGGCGATGGCGTACGGGCTGCCCGACACGGCGGCCGCGGCGGCTGCGCCGGTGCTGGCGAGCGTGACGGACGTCACGGCGTCGGTGTTGACGAGGCCCGACGTCGAGAAGTGGGTCGTCTGGCCGGCGCCGGTGGCGATGGTGCCGCCGTACGTCTTGCTCTGGTCGGACGCCGTGACCGACAGCGCCTTGGCGTTCACGGTGAACGATCCGGCG
>CAIUAC010000745.1 GCA_903896985.1 uncultured Sandaracinus sp. | reverse complement strand
GAGCGTCGGCACGTCGCCCAGGGCGCGGTCGCCGGTGTTCTTCACGCCGTACGAGCTGCCCGCGTAGAGGTAGTCGCGGTTCGCCCAGGTCCCGGAGAGAATGGCGCTGAAGTAATGATCGGCGATCGCGAATTGTCCGGCGCGCCAGTAATAATAGGGAAGATCGGGCTGGTCGTAGCTGCCCATCGTGTACTGCCCGTTCGAGCCGCCGACGGCCGCGACGCGCACGAAGCCGTCCATCGCCCCGCCGTTCCACGCCGCGCGCATCGCGGTCCATTGGTGCGGCGGATCCGCTTCGAGGCAGGTGGAGTCAGCGGGGAAGGGCTCGACGCGCGTGCCGTCGCTCGCGAGCGAAGCCCAGCTCGCGGGGACGGGCTCCGCGTCGGGCTGCGTCGTCTCGCTGAGGTGCCCGAGCAGGTGATCGAACGAGCGGTTCTCCTGCATGACGATGACGATGTGCGTCAGCGGGATCGCGCGCCGCGCCGCCTCGTCGAGGCCGAGCGTCTCGGCGACCGTCGCGCCCGCCGCGAACTCGCACGCAGCGCGCGCTGTGGCGAAGGGGTCGGGCGGCAGCGCCGGAGAGGGCGCGCACGCGGACGCGTCCCACGGCAAGGCGCCCGCGTCGGCGGCGCTCGCGTCGCGCGCGGCTCCGTCGCGAAGTCCGCCCGCGTCGTCGGTGCCCATCGCCCACGGTGGCAGGGGGTCGGAGCCGCACGCGGCGAGGAGCGAGAGCAGCGCGAGCGCAGTGTGGAAGCGGACGGAAATGCGAAACGGCATGGACACGCCGCAGCGTGCCTCATGCCGTCTCTCGTTTCTACCGAGGAGCGCGCTGCGCGACTAGCGCACAGCGCGCGTCACGCGGCTCAGGGCGTGTAGCGGTAGCCGGTGCCGGTGACTGCGGAGGCGCCGGTGTTGTAGGAGGTCTGGACGCCCAGGCCGCCCGACGCGTTCTCGATGCCGATGGTCGCGCTGCTGCCCGTCGCGGCGCTCGAGCCCGTCCCGGTCGAGCAGTAGTGAATCTCGATCACGTTGCTCGTCTCGTTGAGCTGCACTTGGAAACGCAGGTTGTCCGCCGCGAAGTGCGAGGCGCTCCACTCGAAGACCTGGATGCGGCTCGGGCCGCTGCCGACGGTCGCCGTGCGGGTGCTGCCGGTGCCACCGCCGAGCAGGGCGCCGATCGACATATCGTCCCAGAGGGGCGCGATGAAGTTGTTCGGCGTCGAGGTCGAGGGGATGGCGGCGTTGCTGAACGCCGTGCTCGGCGTGCCCGTCGCGCTCGTCCAGAGCTGGAGCAGACCGTTCGAGTTCATCGACCAGTGGGTGATGGTCGTTCCGAAGAACGTGAACGGGATCGGCAGCGCCGTGATGGCGGTGGTGGCGTCGTCGGTCGCGCCGGCGACCGTGTACGTGTTCGCGGGCGAGGTGCTGATGTCGATGCACGCGGCGGTGATCGGCGTCGCGGGCGTCGGGACGTTCACGTAGGTGAACGAGATGTTGAACGTCGAGACCCCGGTGCCGTAGGAGCGCACCCCGACGAGCCGCGTGAACGCGGTCGCGGTCGCGTTGGTCAGCGTGACGCCCTCCGGCGCGCTGTCGGTGTACGAGACGCACGCGGTCTCCGCGCAGGTGTTCTGCGTGAAGAGCACGAGGTCTGAGCTCGCGAGGGGCGTCGTCTGTACCATGACGACCTTCCCCGGCGGGACGGTGACCGAGTACCAGAGCGCGCGGGCGCCCGCGCCGAAGCCGCAGCCCGTGCCCGTCGGGCGCACGCCGCCGCCGGCCGTGCTCTCGCCCGTGTACAAGGTGGAACCCGTGATCAGCTCAGCGCTCGCGCAGAACGCGTTCGCCGAGGCGAGCGCGCACACCGACGGCGCGCCGATGCAGGCGAAGCCAGCGTCTTGCGCGCACGCCGTGCAGCCGTCGCCGGCGACCGCGTTGCCGTCGTCGCAGGTCTCGGGACCCTCGAGGACGCCGTTGCCGCAGACGAACGTCACGTACGTGAAGGCGATGCTCCACGTCGCGACGCCGGTCGCCGACCAAGGGTGCACGGCGACGATGCGCGTCACGGTGCTCGCGGTGCTGTTGATCAGCGTGCCCTGCTCAGGCGCGCTGTCGGTGCGGTAGGTGCAAGCCGCGTCGCCGCACGCGTCCTCGGTGAGGAGGACGATGTCGGAGCCCGCGGCGGGCGTCGTCTGCGCGACGACGCGCGTGCTCGGCGGGATCTGCACGGAGTAATAGATCGCGTTGTTGCTCGCGTTCGTGCCGCAGCCGGTGCCGCTCGGGCGCGGACCGCCGGCGGCCGAGGCCTGCGCGGTGAGCGTGCTCGTCCCGGTGACGACGGTGCCCGTCGCGCAGAACCCTGCGGGCGACGCGAGGCGGCACACCGAGGGGACCGACGGCGTCGTGTTGGTGCAGACGTAGTTCGTCTCGACGGTGCAGGTCGCCGAGCAGCCGTCGCCGGCCACCAGGTTGCCGTCGTCACACGACTCGGCGCCCTCGAAGAGCCCGTTGCCGCAGACGAAAGGCACGTACGTGAACGCGACGTCGAAGAGCGCCTGCGTCGTCGACGCGTACGGGCGGATCGCCACGATGCGCGTGAACGCCGTCGCGGTCGCGTTGGTCAGCGTCGTGCGCTCGGGCGCGCTGTCGCTGTAGAGGAGGCACGCGGCGGCGCCGCAAGCGTCCTCGACCGCGAGCACGAGGTCGGAGCCCGCCGCCGGCGTCGTCACCACGTTGACGTTCGTCATCGGGGGGACGGTCACGGAGTAGTAGAGCGTGTTGACGCCGGTGCCGAAGCCGCAGCCCGTGCCGGTCGGCTTCGCGCCGCCGCCGATGGTCGCCTCACCCGTGTACGCGTCGGTCCCGGTGATGACCGCGGCCGTCGCGCAGGTGCCGTTGGTCGCGCTCGTCGCGCAGACCGAGGGCGCGCCCGAGCAGATGTAGCCGGGCTCGAGGGTGCACGTCGCCGAGCAGCCGTCCCCCGGGAGGATGCCGCCGTCGTCGCAGACCTCGGTGCCCTCGAGGACGCCGTTGCCGCAAACGAACGGAACGTACGTGAACGAGATGTCGTAGGTGCCGCTCGTCGTGCTCGAGCCGTACGCGGAGACGGCCACGATCTGCGTGATCGGGGAGGCCGTGTTGTTCACGATCGTGCCGAGCTCGGGGTCATCGCGCATGAAGCCGCACGTCGTCGCCGCGCACGAGTCCTTGGCGATCAGCACCGCGTCGAAGGTCGGCGTCACCTCGATGGTCACGGCCGTCAGCGCCGGGATCGTCATCGAGTAGAAGAGCCCCTTGGTGCCCGAGCCGCCGCCGCAGCCGGTGCCCGTCGGGCGCGTGCCGCCGTAGGCGATGTTCTCGCCGGTGATGCTCGTCGTGGCGCTGACCGCCGTCGCGCCGCCGCAGACCACGTTGGCCGGGAGCGTGACGCAGACCGAGGGCGCGCCGCTGCAGCCGTAGCCGGCCTCGATCGCGCAGGTCGCGCTGCAGCCGTTGCCCGAGGTGATCCCGCCGTCGTCGCACGTCTCACCCACGTTGACGACGCCGTTGCCGCAGAGCGGCGTGCACACGGAGGGCGTGGTGCCCGTGCAGCCGAAGCCGGCTTCGACCGTGCACGTCGTCGAGCAACCGTCGCTCGCCGCGGTGTTGCCATCGTCGCAGGTCTCGCCAGGGGCGAGGATGCCGTCGCCGCAGACGAGCGGGATGCACGTCACGGCGAACGAGTAGTCGCTCGTCGTCGCGGCGCCGCTGTAGATGTCGTAGGCGACGTACTCGGTCTGCCCCGGCTCACCGAAGAAGTTGACCGTCTCGGTGGCCGAGACGCCCGTGCTCGAGTCGAGGCAGATGTCGGTGCCAGCGGTCGTCGTGCAGACGTTCGTGCCGTCGCCGCCGTCCCACACGAAGAGATCGAAGTCGCCCGACGCCGCGCCGCGGGTCGCCACGATCTGCACCGCGACGCGGTCCGCGCCGCTGTTGCGGAAACGGTAGATCCGCTCGGCGCCGTCGTAGTTGCTGTTGCCATCGCAGTTCGTGGCGATCGCGGTGGTGCCGCCGAGCGTCGTGCCCGTGACGGTGCCGCTCGCGCAGTCGAGGACCGTGGGCTGCGCCTCCGGGCAGTACGGATCGACGCAAGCCGCAGGGCTGCTCGCGGCGTCGCAGATGTACGCGCAGGGCGCGCGCGCCGACTCGACGAGGCAGCCATCCGCGTCTGCGGTGCAGGTGACGAGGGTGTTGCTCGCGCAGG
>CAIUAC010000744.1 GCA_903896985.1 uncultured Sandaracinus sp. | reverse complement strand
TAGACGAGCCCGACGACGCGCGTGCGGTCCTCGCGCGCCTGCTCGATGCGCTTGCGCGCCGCCTTGGTGTCGATCAGGCGGTTGACGATCGCGATGTGGCCGCTCTCGGCGACGGCGCCCACGCGACCACGGAAGATATCCCCGAGCGCGGGGAGCGGAGGCGGAGGCTCGTCCGCCGCGATCGGCGCTGCCAACGTGCCCGCATCCTCGTGATCGCCACCGCCGTCGTCGTGATCGACCTCGGCGTGCTCTTCGGCCTCCGCCACGGCGGGCGTGGGCTCGACCTGGGCAGCGGCCTCTGCCGGCGCGGCCTCTGCTGCCGCGACGACGGGAGCGTCGGTCGCGGTGCCGTCGGCGGGAGCGGCTTCGCTCGTCGCGGGCTCGCCGGCGGCTACCTCAGCAGGAGCCTCCGGAGCGGGCGGGGGGAACTGCACCTCGCGGGGCTCGAGCTCGTCGACGACCGCGATGGCCTTGCCGAACAGATCGACGAGGATCGTGCCGTACTCGGTGCGCGTGACGCGTCCCGCGACGACCTCGCCGACGGAGAACGCCTGCCGACGCGTGCCCGGCGTGCCTTCGAAGAAGCGCCCGAACGGAACCTGCGCGGGGTCCTTCTTGGGCTGCTGCTGCTTGCGCGGCTGCTGCTGGCGGGCGTTGACGGGCGCGCCTCCCGGCTGCTCGGTCGTGGCCTCGCCGCCCTCGACGGGAGCGCCATCGGGGCCCGGAGCCGTGAGGCCCGCGACGCTCGCGCCGCCCTTCTTCTTACGGCGGCGACGCTTGCGCTTCTTCGGCGTTCCGTCGGGCAGAGTGCCTGCCGCGGCCGCGTCGCCAGAGGCGTCGCCCGCGTCGTCACCGCCTTCGTCGTCACCACCCTCGTCGCCATCGTCGCCGGCGTCCGCAGCGGAGGACTCCGCACCGGGCTGCGGGCCTTCCGCGCGGCTCTCCGCCGGGTCGGCTGCGGAAGATTGCACCGTCGGTTCGCTGCCCGCGCTCGGCGCAGTAGCGCCGGTGGGGGCCGCGGGCTCTTGCGCCGTCGCCTCGGAGGTGGACGCGTCGCGCGTGTCGTTGTCAGCCATGATGAGGGCGCCTCAGATCGGTCGTGATGGCTCGGGCTGCCTTCGCAGTCGCACTGCGCGGCAATTCCGAGCGCGAAATCCCCGCATGCGGGGGACGACAGCCTAGGTTGCGCTCCTGGGTGAGTCAAGCGACTCTTCGGCCCGGATCTGTGCCGCGAGCGCGGCCATTCCGGCGCGCTCGGCTAGCTGTGCCGCGCGGGCGAACGTCGCGCTCGCTGCGGCGCCGTGCCCGGTGGCACGCTCCGCGACCGCCCGCAGCCAGGACGCCGCGGCGGCGTCGAAGTCTGAGCCCGTCGCGACCACGTGCTCGACGGTTCGGACGAGATGCGCGAGCTTTTGCTGCTCCGGCGCGCGCAGCAACCCCGCCGCGCCCCCTACCGCGGTCGCAAGCTGCGCGAGCGCCTCGCGGCGTTGTCGCCTCGCGAGGGTCGCCGCGTCACTGCCTAGCGCGACGGCTCGCTCGAGGTCACGCGCCGCAAACGCTGTGAGCGCCGCGCGCACGAGCATGCGGGCTTCCTCGTAAGCCAGCCCTTGAGCGGCGGCGACCTCGCCCGCCTCTCGAAAACGCTCGCACGCCGACGCGTGGTCGCCCGAGGCTTCGGCGACCTCCGCCATCGCGGCGAGCGAGCCGAAGCGCAGTGCGCCATGACCAAGGCGAGCGGCCAAGGCGAGGGCTCTGCCGACGGCGTGCTGCGCCTCGGCGACGAGCCCAGCCCGCGCGAGCGCCCCCGCCAACATACACAGCGCGCGACCGTGCATGGACGGATCCCCGCCGAGCGCGAGCGTGTCGACGGAACTGCGCAATCGCACCAGCGCCTCATGGGCGCGGCCGGTGGCTGCGAGCCCCTCGCTGAGTTCGAGCTCTGCCTCCCCCCGAAGCGCCGGATCGTCGAGCAAAGGAAGCTCGCGCGCCACGGCCTCGAGCGCCGCGACTCGGAGCGGCGCATCGCCCCGGAGCGCGGCTGCCCGCGCGCGCAGCACGGCGAAGCGGACTCTGAGCGACCCGTCCGCCCGCAGGAGCGGCGCATCCTCGACCAGCGATAGCGCCGCAAAAACCTGCGCGGGATCCCCGGCCTCGAGGGCGAGTTCGGCGCTCCTGACGACGAGCTGCACGGCCCGCTCCGCCGTCGGGTCTTCGCCGTCCTCACCGAGGAGCTGTGCCGCCATCGCATAGTGACCCGCCGCGAGCGCCGGCTGCTGCCTCGCGACCGCCACGCGTCCAGCCTCGATCAGGTAATCGGGCGCGCGGCGCCGGTCGCCGGCGCGAGCGGCGTGGTACGCGAGTTCGTCGATCGAGCCGTCTGCGCCCGCGCGCTCGAGCGCGGCGACCGCACGCCCATGCAGATGGCGCACCTCGGATGGCGACACCCCGCCCAGCATCGCGCGGCGGAGCAGACCGCTCCCGATGCGCACGCGCACGGGGAGCGGAGGCGCGTCGGTGCCGCCCCCCCAGAGCCCTCGAGGCCTCGGCAGCGCGGTCGTCCCGACGTCGGGCACGAGCAGCCGACGCGTGAGGAGCCGCCGCAGCGCCGGCGTCGCGCTGTCGACGGGCGCACCATGCACCGCGCAGAGCGTGGCGACATCGACCGAGCCTTCGAAGGAGGCTGCGATTCGCAGCATCTCCACCTCGGCGGGCCGCAGCTCCGCGAGCCGCGCCGAGGCCACATGGCGCACGTGCTCGGGGACGAGGAACTTCGCCTCGTCGATCAGCCGCGCCTCCCCGTCGACGACGGCGATGGCCCCCGACTCCCGCAGCGAGGCCGCGAGCTCCTCGAGCCACGCGGGGTTGCCCGCCGTCTCCTCGAGCGCGCGACGCGCGAGACCGAGTTCGACGGTGCGCGCACCGGCCGCCGCTGCGAAGAGCCGCAGGGCGGCGTCTGCGTCGAGCGCTTGAAGCTCGATGACGCGCGGCTCGCTCCCGACGTGCGGCAAGGGAGTGCCGGGGCGGGCCGTCAAGACCGCCAGCACGCGGGCGCGCGCCAGGTCGCGCAGCAGTAGCGGCAGGATCTGCCGCGTCGCATCGTCGACCCACTGCACGTCCTCGATCGTGAGCACGACGGTGCGCTCCCGCGCGAGCGACGAGAGGGCCTTGCGCGCGGCGAGGGCGAGCGCGATGCCGCGGGGCCGTCCGGCTCGATCCTGTCGGGCGACGGGATAGGCGAGCCCGAGCAGCTCGCCCGCGAGCCGCACCTCCTGCGGCGCCAGCCCGAACACGCGGAGCCGCTCGACCTTGCCGAAGCGCTCGGCCGGCGTGTCCTCCTCCTCGACGCCGCACAGGTCCATGAACAGGTCGGCGAGCGCGCCGAAGCTGCCATCCGCCGCCGTCTCCTGCCCTCGCCCGCTGACGAAGGCGACCTCCTGCGCGCTGGTCGCGGCACGTAGTTCTGCGAGCATCCGCGACTTGCCGGCGCCCGGCTCGCCGAGGAGCACGACGACCGAACCCGTGCCGCTCTCCGCCACCGTGACGAGCGCCGACGAGAGCGCCCGGACCTCCCGCGGGCGTCCCACGAGGGGCGCCCGACGACGCATCAGCAGCGCCTCGCGCTCACGTCGAGCCCTGAACCCGTCGACCGTCGGCAGGCCGTTTTCGAAGGCTTTCCCCAGGCGAAACGTGCGCGCGAGCTCCTCCGACAGGGCGGGCTCGACGACGACCTCACCCGGCGCGGCGCGCAACACGAGGTCCCGCACGCGTGCCGCGAGCGCCTCGTCCGGATCCGCGTTCCCACCGTCGTACACGCGGGCGTCACCAGCCGCGAGCGCCAGCGGTGGCACCGGCTCGGCCCGAGGGGGCGCGTCGATCTTGATCCGGCGGCGCAGCTCGAGCGCAGCGCGAGCGGCGTGCTCCGTCGCGCGCTCGCCGCCGCTCGAGCCAAACACCGCGACGAGCAGC
>CAIUAC010000743.1 GCA_903896985.1 uncultured Sandaracinus sp. | reverse complement strand
TGCCGTGCTCGAGGCGACGCCGGTCGCGTTCCCGGCGGGGACGGAAGTGCGCGTCGTCTGGACGGGGCATGAGGCGCGGACGAGCGACCTCGTGCGCCTCGTGCGTGGGCTCGCGGAGACGGATCGTGCGGCCTACGAGCGGGCGATGGGCGCGCTCCGCGACGCCGCGGCGCTGCTCTGTGAGGCGGTCGCCGCGAACGACGCGGCGGCGCTGGTGCGCGCGACGAGCGTGCACCACGACGCGATGGCGAGGCTCGGCGAGGCCTCGGGCGCGCCGATCGTGGAGGCCGGGCTCGCTCAAGCGGCCACGCTCGCGCGCAAGCACGGCGGCGCGGCGAAACCTTCGGGCGCGGGCGGCGGCGACGTCGCGCTCGCGTTCTTTGCAGACGCAGACTCAGCGAACGCCTTTGCAGGCGAGTGCCCCGCGCACGGGCTCGACCTCGTGACGGTGACGCTCGGCGCCGAGGGCGTCCGCGAGCACCGAGAGATCTCTCTATGACCAACTCCAGATTGCCCGGTTTCTACAAGCTCTCCGTGGATGAGCGCCGCCGCGTCGCAGCAGAGGCGCTCGGCGTCGACGTCGAGGACCTCACGCGCGCGCTCAGCACGGGCGGGATGGACTGCGCGACGGCGGACAAGTCCGTCGAGAACGTGATCGGGATGTACGCGCTGCCGTTCGCGCTCGGGCTGAACGTGCAGCTCAACGGGCGCGACTACCTCGCGCCGATGGTCGTCGAGGAGCCATCCGTCGTCGCCGCGGCGTCGAACGCGGCGCGCATCGTGCGCGCGGGCGGGGGCTTCTTCGCCGAGACCGACGAGCCGATCATGATCGCGCAGGTGCAGCTCGACGAGGTGCGCGATGCCGCCGCCGCGACGGCCGCGATCGTCGCGGAGACGAGCACGATCCTCGCCGAGGCGAACGCGTCCGTGCCCGGGCTGGTGTCGCGCGGAGGCGGGGCGCGCGCGCTCGAGGTGCGCGATCTCGGCGACGGGATGCTCGTCGTGCATGTGCTCGTCGACTGCCGCGACGCGATGGGCGCGAACCTGGTCAACACCGTCGCAGAGGAGGTCGCGCCGCGCCTCGCGCACCTCGCCGGCGGACGCGTCGGGCTGCGCATCCTCTCGAACCTCGCCGACCGGCGCTGCGTGCGCGTGAAGGCGTGCATCCCGGTGGAGGCGCTCGCGTTCGAGGGGCGCACCGGCGAGAGCGTCCGCGACGGCATCGTGCGCGCGTCTCGCTTCGCCGAGAAGGACCCGTACCGCGCGGCGACGCACAACAAGGGCGTGATGAACGGCATCGACGCCGTAGTCATCGCGACTGGCAACGACTGGCGCGCGGTGGAAGCCGGCGCGCACGCCTACGCGGCGCGCACGGGCAAGTACGAGCCGCTCTGCACCTGGCGCATCGGCGACGACGGCTCGCTCGTGGGTGAGCTGGCGATGCCGCTCGCGCTCGGCATCGTCGGCGGCTCGATCCGCATCCACGGCTGCGCGCGCCTCGGGCTCGAGATGACCGGCGTGCAGAGCGCCGCGGAGCTCGCGATGCTGATCGGCTGCGTGGGCATGGCGTCGAACCTCGCGGCGCTGCGCGCCCTCGCCACCGACGGCATTCAGCGCGGGCATATGCTGCTGCACGCTCGCACGGTGGCGATCGCCGTCGGCGCGCGCGGGCAGCAGGTCGAGGAGGTCGCCGCGGAGATCCACGCGCGCGGCGAGGTGACGGTCGAGGCGGCGCGGCGCGCCCTGCTCCGGCTCGTCGCAGCGGGCGGGGACGCGGGGCTGGCGGTCGGGGGCGAGTAGAGGGAAGACGCAGCGATGGCGCCCACGCGACCTCCTCCGCCTCACCTCGTCGGGCATGGCGCGCTGGTGGTCCCACGCGCGGGCTTCCAGCTCGAGCGCGTGGAAGGCGCGGCCGACTCGACCGTGCGCGTGACCTACGGCGACGAGAGCGCGCTGCTCGATGTGCGCGCGCCGGACGCGAGCGCGAGCCCGCTGGCCGAGGTGCTGCCGGGCCCGCAGACGCGCGCCTGGCGCATCGAGACGGCGTCGTTCGTCTGCGCGTGGCCGCTCGGCTTCGTGCTCGCCGACGATCCCGATGGGTTCTCGCCGTTCGTCCTCGCGGGGCCGGAGGGCGCGCTCGTGTGGGTCAGCGGGCCGATGCCGCGGGACCGCGCGCTGCCTGTCGAGAACCTGATCGACGAGGGACAGTCCGTGCGCGGCGTCGCGGACGCCGGAGACAACGTGCGGGTCGACCTCGACTACGTCTTCGAGGGCGAGCCGTGGTGGCAGCGGCGCTACATCCTCGCGTGGGGCAAGGACGACGTCCTCGTGCTGAGCGCCCAAGCGCGGGCGCTCGATGAAGACGCGGTGCGCGCCGCGATCGACGGCCTCGTCGAGACGATCGCGCCCTCTCAGCTGAACTGAGCGCGGCGCCCGCTTTCCGCAGAGTTGCGCGAGGCGCTCGCAGACAGACCGCTCACTCGACCGGAAAGACCAGCCCCGTGCGGTCGCGGACAGCGCCCTGTCGGTCGAGAGGGTCGTCCGCGGCGCTCGGCGCCGGCAGCGCGGGCTCACTCTGGCGCACGTAGACGACGGGCGTCGCAGAGAGGAGCAGCGCGGTGATCGGCGCGTTCCCCTCGGCGACCTCGAGCGGGGTGTGGGCGGCCCCATCGCCCCAGCTTCCGCGGCTGCGGTCCGCGCCGCGCGCGAGCAGCACGCGCACGCCGTCGACGCGCTGCTGCCGCACGCACTCGACGAGCAGCCCCCAGTGATCGCCCCAGCCGTCGGTGTAGAGGGCGTCGTCGTCGATCGCGGCGCGGTCGAGCTCGAGGAGCCGATCGAGCAGGTCCCAGCTCGCAGCGTCGCACGCGTCCTTCAGGTGCCGGCGGGTGACGACGAAGCCGTTCGGAGTGGCCATCTCGAGAGCCTAGAGCGCCCGCGGCCGAAGTGACAGCGTCCCGCCGACGAGGCCGTGATCGACGGGGCGCGAGCCGAGGTCCGAGGAGCGGCGAGCGGACGACGTCCGCGGCTACCTCGCGGCGGCGACGGTGTCCCAGAAGTCGCACTCGGCGTGCAGGTGGGCCTCGCCCGCGGCGGGCGGCGTGACGAGGCTCAGGTGCCGGTCCGTCGCGGTCTCGTACGCGGGCCACGTCGGCGCGGTGCCGCCGCTCGGGTCCCCCGCCGCGGCGAAGCGCGTCCAATAGCCCTGCATGGTGCCGACGAGCGCGCGATCGGCCGCGGCTGGACGGCCAAGCTGCGGGTCGTCGAGGTCGAAGAGGAAGAGCAGCTCCGCCGCGTGATACGAGCCGAGGTGCAGCGCCGAGACGAACGCGCCGCTCGGCACCGCCTCGAAGGAGTAGAGCCAGGTGGGCGCGCCGGCGTCGCTGGTCGCGCGGGCGAAGCGGCGCGTCGCGCAGCTGAAGAAGTCGCTCGTCGCCGCCGTCAGCGCAGCGTTGGCGTTCGCGTACGACGCGACCGGGTACTGCGCGACGATGACGTCAGCGGAGCCGGGGCGCGCGCGCCCGACGGCGGCGCGGTATTCGACCTCGTTCGCGACGGGCGTCGACAGCAAGCTCGCGTGGAACAGCGTTCCCTCGTCGGCGTTGCTCCCGACGAGGAACGGGACGTGCGTGAAACGCCCCGCGGCGTACGCGGCGGCGGGGCTCTCCGGGATGGTCGTCCCGTCGACGACCGGCGTGGGCACCGGGAAGCCGCCTTGATAGAAGAGCCCACCCGGCAGGGCGAAGACGTCGCCTGCGCCCACGAGCTCCGCGACGCTCTTGGCGCGCAGGCACGCGAGCATCGTGGCGGCGTCCGTGCAGCCGACGCGCGACGCGGTCGCGGCTCCGCGCGCCTCCGCGGCGGCGAGCGTCGGCGGCTCGAGGACGTCGGCGGGACCGCTCTCGACGATGGCGCGGTGGAAGAGCCCGGCGCTCCCCGGAGACACGCCGTGGAGCACGACCGAGATCCCACCAGCGCTCTCACCGGCGATGGTCACGTTGCCCGCGTCGCCGCCGAACGCCGCGATGTTGTCTCGGACCCACTCGAGCGCAGCGCGCTGGTCGAGCAGCCCATAGTTGCCGCTGCGGCCGCCGCCCTCGGCGGTCAGCGCGGAGTGCGCCATGAAGCCGAGCTCATCGAGGCGGTAGTTGACCGTGACGACGACCGTGGACGAGACCTCCGCGAGCCGACCCGGGCTGACGCCGCCCGAGCCGAGGACGAACGCGCCGCCGTGAAACCAGACGAGGACCGGGAGCGGCGCCGCGGGCGCTAGCTCGGGGGTGAACACGTTGACGAAGAGGCAGTCCTCATCGCCCTCGAGCGTGTCGGCGCCGATCAGCACGTTGACCTGTGGGCACATCGCGCCGAGCGCGCTCGCGTCGCGCCGCGTCGTCCAAGGCTCGACCGGCGCCGGCGCCTTCCAGCGCAGCTCCCCGACGGGCGGCGCCGCGTACGGGACCCCGAGGAACGTGTGCACGCCGCGCAGCGTGCGGCCGACGACGGTCCCGTCGCCGAAGCTCACCTCGACCTCGGGTGGAGCGCCCGCGTCCAGGCTGCCGGCGTCCGGCGGACCCGCGTCCGAGCCGGCGTCACTCAGCCCTGAGTCGCCGACAGGAGTCGCGTCAGCGCCGCAACCGACGCCGAACGCGAGAATCAGGAGAATCGGGAGGCGCGAGAACATCGCGCGAGGATATGGGGCGCGCTTCGGGGGCGCAACGGGGTGGCCGGCGGCGGTCAGTCGAAGAGCCGCGCATCACCCGCGCGGGGCGCGCGTCGCCTTCGACACCGGCGCGCCACAGTGCGGGCAGGCGAGGAGCT
>CAIUAC010000742.1 GCA_903896985.1 uncultured Sandaracinus sp. | reverse complement strand
GGTGACTCCCGACGGGGCAGTCGGCTTCTCCATCCTCGAGAGCGTGCGCGGCGGTCCGGCGAGCACTGGTATCGGCGCTGACGCTGCGACGTGTCGAGCGTGCTTGGAAGAGCTCTTCAATCCGCGCGATCGACGCTACCTCTATCCGTTCGTCAACTGCACTCACTGCGGCCCAAGACACACGCTCACGCGGCGGCTCCCCTACGATCGACCGAACACGTCGATGGCGGGATTCCCGCTCTGCGAGGCGTGCGCGCGCGAGTACGCGGACGTCACAGACAGGCGCTTTCACGCGCAGCCGCTCGCGTGCGCAGCGTGTGGTCCGCGGCTGTCGAGGCCCGTCGAGGAGGTCGCGCGGCGCGTCCTCGACGGGGAGATCGTCGCGCTCAAGGGGCTCGGCGGCTATCACCTGGTGTGCGACGCGCAGAGCGAGCGCGCGGTCAGCGAGCTTCGGCGGCGCAAGGACCGGGACGGGAAGCCGCTCGCCGTGATGGCGCTGAACCTCGCGTCGGCCGAGCGCCTCGCGACGCTCTCGGCGGTCGAGCGCGGGCTGCTCTCGAGCGTCCGGCGACCCGTCGTCGTCTGCGACGCGCGCCCTGAAAACGGGCTCGCGAGCGCGCTCGCGCCGGGGCTCGACACGCTCGGGCTCGTGCTGCCGTATACGCCGCTGCACTACCTCGTCTTCTTCGAGGCGGCGGGGCGCCCGAGCGGCATCGCGTGGCTCGACGACCCCCTCGACGTGTACCTCGTGATGACCTCCGCGAACCCCGGGGGAGAGCCGCTCGTCAAGGACGACGACGAGGCGCGCGCGCGGCTCGCCGGGATCGCCGACGCGGTCGTCTCGCACGACCGCGCGATCGTCGTGCGCTCTGACGACAGCGTGGCGCGGGTGATCGATGGGGCGCCGCGCCTCCTGCGGCGAGCCCGCGGGTGGACGCCCGACGAGGTGCGCCTGCCCATCGCGGCGCACGGCGTGCTCGCGGTCGGCGCGCGGCAGAAGAGCACGGTCTGCCTCGTCCGCGGGGACCGCGCGTATGTGTCGCAGCACCTCGGCGACCTCGACGACGTGAAGACGTATGCGTTCTTCCGCGAGACGATCGCGTACCTCACGCAGACCCTCGAGGTCGAACCCGCGCTCGTCGCGCACGACCTGCACCCGGACTTTCTCTCGACCCGCTGGGCGCTCGAGTCGGGGCTGCCGACGCTCGCGGTGCAGCACCATCACGCGCACCTCGCCGCCGTGCTCGCCGAGCACCGGCTGCTCACGCCCACGCTCGGTCTCTCGCTCGACGGCTATGGCCTCGGCGACGACGGCAGCGCGTGGGGCGGTGAGCTGCTGCTCGTCGAGGGCGCGCGCTTCGAGCGCGTCGGGCACCTCGCCGCGCTCGCGCTGCCGGGCGGCGATCGCGCGACGCGGGAGCCTTGGCGCGTGGCCGTCGCCGCGCTCTCGGCGATGGGCCTGCGCGACGAGGCCGTCGCTCGCTGGGGCCCGCGCGCGACTCGCCTCCTCGCGATGCTCGACGCCGACGTCGCGTGTCCGACGACGACGTCCGCGGGGCGCTGGTTCGACGCGGCGGCCGCGTTGCTGGGCCTCCGTGACACGGTGACGTACGAGGGCGAGGCGGCGATGCTCCTCGAGGCGAGCGTCCGCGCGCCGCGCGTCTTGCCGGGGGCGTACCGCATCGAGGGCGGCGTGCTCGACCTGCTGCCGCTGCTGCGCGCGCTTCGCGGGCTCTCGGCGAGGGAAGGCGCCGACGCCTTTCACGGCACCCTCGCGCACGCGCTGGTGCAGTGGGTGCTGCCGCACATCCCCTCGCGCGGCGCCCCATCGGTGGCACTCTCCGGAGGCTGCTTCGCCAACCGAGCCCTCACAGAGGGCGTCGCTCGCGGGCTGCGCGAGGCGGGAGTGCGGCCGCTGCTCTCCACCGCGCTCCCGATGAACGACGGCGGCCTCTCCGTCGGTCAAGCGCTCGTCGCTGGTCTCGCTCGACTCTCCCCCAGGTGATCCATGTGCCTCGCAGTCCCCGCCCGCGTCGTGACGCTCCTCGACGGCGAGACCGCCGTGATCGATCTCGACGGAGTGCGTCGCACGATCTCGATCGCGCTGCTCGAGGGCGTGCGTGAGGGCGACTACGTGATCGTCCACGTCGGCTACGCGCTCTCGAGGCTCGACCCAGAAGAGGCCGCGCGAACGCTCGCGCTGATCGCCGAGGCCCGCCTCGAGGGCGCCCGATGAGGTTCGTCGACGAGTACCGCGACGGCGCGCTCGCGCGGGGCCTCGCGGACGCGATCGCGCGCGAGGTCCAGCCGACGAGGCCGTATGCGTTCATGGAGTTCTGCGGGGGACACACGCACACGATCTGCCGCTACGGCATCGCGGCGATGCTGCCCGCGAACGTGGAGTTGACGCACGGCCCGGGGTGCCCGGTGTGCGTGCTTCCGGTCGGCCGCATCGAGCAGGCGATGACGCTCGCGCGCCGCCCGGAGGTCATCCTCTGCACGTTCGGCGATATGCTGCGCGTGCCCGGGAAAGACGGCGAGAGCCTGCTGCGGGCCAAGGCGCGCGGCGCGGATATCCGCGTCGTCTACGGGCCGACGGAAGCGCTGCGCGTCGCGCGCGAGTGCCCGGCGCGTGAGGTGGTGTTCTTCGCGATCGGCTTCGAGACGACGACGCCGACGACGGCGCTCGCGGTGAAGCAGGCGGAGCGCGAGCGACTCCCCAAGTTCAGCGTGCTCTGCGATCACGTGCTGACGCCTCCCGCGATTGGCGCGCTCCTCGGCGCGGGGGCGACTCGACTCGATGGCATCATCGGCCCGGGGCACGTGAGCACGATCATCGGCACTG
>CAIUAC010000741.1 GCA_903896985.1 uncultured Sandaracinus sp. | reverse complement strand
TGTGCCTGATCGCGCTCGCCGGGCTCGGCGGCGTCGCAGCGGGCACTTCCGCGCTGCACGCGCTCAACGCAGGCGCGCTCGGCACGATGGTGCTCGCGGTGATGAGCCGCGCGTCCCTCGGGCACACCGGGCGTCCGCTGAAAGTCTCGAACCTCACCGTCGCGTCCTATGTGCTCGTGACGCTCGGCGCCGCCGTGCGCGTGTTCGGGCCGCTCCTGTGGCCGAGCGGCTATGTCCCGAGCGTGGTCGCGGGCGGGAGCCTCTGGGCGGCCGGCTTCGCGCTCTTCGTGGTGGCGTACGCGCCCATCCTCACGCGCCCGCGCCCCGACGGACGAGAGGGCTGAGCGAAGCGCGCGAGGCTCACGTCCAGCGGAGGCTGAACGCCGTGCCGCGCGCAGCATCGACGGTCGCGCGGACCTCGGGCTGCACCGCGCCGCCTCGCACGAGCGCGCCCACGAGCATCCGGCGGCGCGCCTCCATCCACGCCGGGGGAAAGAGCCGCGCCGGATGGGCGAAGGCGATCTCCGCCGTGCGCGGCGTCCGCGCGGTGACGGTCATCGTGGTGCCGCGATGAAAGCGCGCCCAGACCGCGGAGAGCTCGGACAGCGCGGCCGTGTGGCTACCGATGCCCAGCGCCTGCTGCTGCGTCTCGAGGACCTCGTGGTTGAGCGCCTCGAACCACCCGAGGAAGTCGCTCTCGCCGGTCGGACCAGGGAAGCGCGCGTCGCGCACGGCGAGGAACACGCCGATGCTGACGACCTCCGGCATCCAGCCGGACGCGGGGAGCGGTCCGGTGATCGCCGCGTGAAGCTCTGTTGGAAGCGCGTCGAGCCCGTCGAACGCGCCGCGCTCGCGGAGCCCGCCGACGAGCGCGGCGTTCACCTCGCACTCGGCGAAAGACGCCCAGCCCTCGGGCAGCGTCTCGGCGTACGCGTCGAGTTCGGGATAGCGGGGTCGGAGGACGGGCGAAGACATGGCGCTCGGAAGTCGGGCGACAGTCGCGCGTGCGCTGCCCCCCGCGCCGACCATAACGCGATCGCCGCCCGCGACGCGAGCGGCACGTGTCAGGAGGCGGAGGCGAGCGCGCTCAGCGCGAGCGCGAGCGTGACGAAGCAAGCGCCCGCCATGCCCAGCCCGACGGCGGTCATGCGCTGCGGCGGAGGCGGAAACACCGCGAGCAGCAGCGCGACGACGACGAGCGGCAGCGGCGCGACGGCGACGCGCCACGGCGCGACCTGAGCCAGCGCGGCGCCGGCGAGCGCGACGCTCGTCAGAGACGCCACCACCAGCGCGAGGCGCAGCCCACGCCCGGCGTCTCTCTTCTGCACGACGAGCGCCCGCGCGGCGACCGTCGCGACCGCGAAACCGACGACCCACACGCCCGCGAGCGACGCGCTCGCCACGAGGGGAGCGCCGCCGAACACCGCGACGGGCAACGCGAGGCTCGAGAGCGCGACCGCGACGAGCAGCTCCGCGAAGACGTTGCGCTCGCGCCCGCGCAGCGCGCTGCCGACTGCCACGGCGCCGAGCAACGTAGGCGGTGTGAGCAGCGGCCACGCGCCCGGCACGCCGAGCCAGAGCGCCACGAGCGCGGCGACTCCCGCGAGCGCGAGCAGCAGCGCGAGCCGCGCGAGCGCAGGTCGCCTCGAGACCTCCGCCTTCCGCGCCCCGCGCCCCCCGCTGAGCAAGAGCAGCGGCTCGTGCGCGACGAACGCGAACCCCGCCGCGAGCCCGAGCGCGACGGACGCCGGCGCGCCCCGCGCGAGCACGCACGCGGAGACCACGGGAAACGCGAGCTGCAAGCTCGCGCCGTGCTCACGCGGCCAGAGCGATGGCATCGGGATCGCAGACACACGCCAGAGGAGCACACGCGCGCCTCACGCCCTCGCGGTCCGGGTGAGCCCACTCACGGTTCCGGCCACCCGCGCTGACCTAGATCATGGGAAGAACGACTCCGCGCGCGTATTCGCTCGGCATCATGGCATCCCCACCTCGCCCGACCGCCAGCGCATTCGACCGCGCCCCGTTCCTCGTCTTCTGGGAGCTCACCCAAGCGTGCGACCTCGCGTGCAAGCACTGCCGCGCGTGCGCGGTGCCAGAGCGCGATCCGCGGGAGCTCAGCTTCGACGAGGGCAAGCGCCTGCTCGATCAGATCGCCGCGATGGGCTGCCCGCTCGCCGTGCTGACCGGCGGCGATCCAGCGAAGCGCCCCGACCTCGTCGAGCTCGTCCGCTACGGCACCTCGCTCGGCTTGCGCATGGCCCTCACGCCGAGCGCGACGCCGCTCGTCACGCGCGCCCTCCTCGCGCAGCTGAAAGACGCTGGCCTCGCGCGGCTCGCGGTCAGCCTCGACGGGGCGCGGGCGCCCTCGCACGACCTCTTCCGCGGCGTCGACGGCTCGTTCGATCGCACCTTCGAGATCCTGCGTGACGCCCGCGAGCTCGGCCTCACGACGCAGGTCAACACGTCGATCACGCAGCTGAACCGGCACGAGCTCGACCGCATCGCGAGCGACCTCGCCGCGCTCGGCATCGAGCTCTGGAGCGTCTTCTTCGTGGTGCCGACGGGGCGCGCGACGGAGCTCGATCTGCTCGACCCGCACGACGTCGAGACCGTCCTCGAGGACCTCGCGCGCCTGTCGGAGACCGCGCCCTACGACCTCAAGACGACCGCGGCGCCCCACTTCCGGCGGGTGCTCCTTCAGAAGAAGCACAAGCGCAGCGACGTGCGCGGCATCGCGGACGGCATCGGGCGCGCCGCGCGCGGCGTCAACGACGGGCAAGGCGTGCTCTTCGTCTCGCACCAGGGCGAGGTGTTCCCGAGCGGCTTTCTCCCAGTGAGCTGCGGCAACGTGCGCGAGGACTCGCTCGCGGAGATCTATCGGGAGCATCCGACCTTTCGGGCGCTCCGGGACCCCGACGCGCTCGGCGGAAAGTGCGGCGTCTGCGAGTTCCGCCGAGTCTGCGGAGGCTCCCGCGCGCGCGCCTACGCGACGACCGGGGATCTCCTTGCCGAAGAGCCAGCGTGCGCGTACGAGCCGAAGCCCCTTCGCGAGCAGCACGAGCCGAACCCCCTTCGCGAGCAGCACGAGCCGAACCCCCTTCGCGAGCAAATCGAATGACCCAGCGTTTCGTCGTCATCGGCGCAGGAGTCGCGGGGCTCGCCGCCGCGCGCGCCCTCAAGCTCGGCGCCCCCAGCGCAGAGGTCGTGCTGCTCGAGCGCAGCGAGCGCATCGGCGGGCTCGTCCTGACCGAGCGCACGCCGGACGGCTTCCTCCTCGAGCACGGGCCCGACTCGCTCCTCGAGGGCAAGCCCGCCGGGATGCGCGCGATCGCCGAGACGGGCATCTCCGACGAGGTGGTCTCGGCGCCTGCGGGCGTGCGCAAGTCCTTCGTCGCGCGAGAGGGGCGCCTCTACCCGCTCCCGCCGGGGCTGATCTCCGGTCGCGCGTCCGCGACGGCGATGATGACCGCGCCGCTCTTCACGATGGCGGGCCGCGCGCGCATGGCGATGGAGCCGTTCATGCCGCAGCGCGAGGGCACCGACGACGAGAGCGTCGCCAGCTTCTTCGAGCGGCGCTTCGGCCAGGAGATGGTCGACCGCCTGATCGAGCCAGTCTTCCGCGGCGTCTACACGACCCCGACGACCAAACTGAGCGTGCGCGCCGTGATGCCGCACCTCGCGATGCTCGAGCAGAAGTACGGCAGCCTCGCCCGCGCGATGGCGTCGCGCGCGTCGCTCTCCGGCTCGGACTCGCCCGCCGCGCCGACGGTCGTCACGCTGCGCTCCGGCATGGGCGCGCTGCCCACCGCCCTCGCGCGCGCGCTCGAAGGCTCGATCCGCCTCGGCGTCACCGCGACGAGGCTCCGCCGCACGCCGAGCGGGCTCACCATCTCCCTCGGCGAGCACGGCGAGCTCGAGGCGAACGGCGTCGTCGTCGCGACGCCCGCGCCCGCCGCCGCGAGGCTGCTCGCGGACCTCGACCCTGCGGTCGCCGACTCGCTCGGCGCGATCGGCGTCGGGCGCCTCGACACAGTGACGTTCGGCTTCTGGCGCAAGGACCTCGACCATCCGCTCGAGGGCACAGGCTTCGTCGTCGACGCCAACGAGAAGTGCGCGCTGACGGCGTGCACTTGGTCGAGCAGCAAGTGGGTCGGCCGCGCGCCGGACGACTCCGCGCTGATACGCTGCTTCCTCGCCGCCCCGGGCGCGACGGACGAAGAGCTGGTCGCGTCAGCGCGCGACGATCTGCGCGCGCTGATGGGCATCCCGCTCGCGATCAAGCCGCGCTTCACGCGCGTCTGGCGCCTCTCGCAGTCGCTGCCGCGCTACGAGGTCGGCTACATGGAGCGCGCCGCCGAGACGCTCGAGCGCGTCGCGCAGCTGCCCGACGTCGCCGTCGCGGGCAATGCCTACAACGGCATGGGCGTCCCCGACTGCATCGCGAGCGGCCTCGCCGCCGCCGCGCGCCTGCTCGGCACGACCGAGCCGGCCCCCCCTCCTGCTCATTGACCACACGCTCACTCGAGAGACCCCGCACCCATGACCGATATCCCGACGTTCACCTCGAAAACCATCATCGAGCCCTTTCGCGTCAAGGTCGTCGAGCCTCTGCCGCTCCCCTCGCGCGAGGAGCGCGAGCGCGCCCTCGAGACCGCGCGCGGCAACCTGTTCAACATCCGCGCCGAGCACGTCACCATCGATCTGATGACCGACTCCGGCACTGGCGCGATGAGCCAGGACCAGTGGGCCGCGATGATGCGCGGCGACGAGTCGTACGCCGGCGCGCGCTCGTTCTTCGAGTTCGAGCGCGTCGTCCGCGCCCTCACCGGCAAGAAGCACGTGATCCCGACGCACCAAGGCCGCGCAGCCGAGCGCA
>CAIUAC010000740.1 GCA_903896985.1 uncultured Sandaracinus sp. | reverse complement strand
GCGGCGCGGCGACGACGGGCGGGCGGGGAGGCGGGTTCACCGCGACGGGCTGCGGCGTACTGCCCGAGCGGAGCGCGAGCGCGAGCCCGCCGACGATCGCGGCGACGAGCGCCAGCCCCCCGCCGAGCAGCAGGGGCCAGGGCTTGCCGCGGTCGCGCGCGCGCTCGAGCTTCGTGGAGCGCACGACGGGCTGCGGCGACGCGTCCTGCGTCTGCACGAGATCCGGCTCTTCGAGCTGAATTTCGAGCGCCTCGAGCGTCATCGTCTTGAGGACCTCTTCGTCGCTGTGCGGGCTGCTCTCGTGCTTGGTCGGCAGGCGCAATCCCGGGCTCGTGTAGCCGCCGGACACGCCCTCGAGCTTGAGCACGACGCTCTCCGGCAGCGCCGCGCGGTCACGCTCGATCTGCTCGCCCATCGACGCGACCATCAGCTCGCTGAGCCCCTCGGAGTCGACGCTCAGCGCCCGCGGGAGCGCGTCGCCGAGGCGGCGTCGAAAATCCTGCGCGGTCGCCGGCCGATCGTCGGGGTTCTCGGAGAGCGCCGCGAGCACGACCGCGTCGAGCTCCGGCGGGATGCCCGGGACCCAGCGGCTCGGCGGCTCGACGAGCGGATGGCGCACCTTCTCGAGCACGAGGAGATCGTTGCCAGCGTCGAAGAGCGGGCGCGCGGCGAGCAGCTCCCAGAGCACGATCGCCAGCGAGAAGACGTCGCTGCGCCGGTCGACGGGGCGGCCCCAGGCCTGCTCCGGCGACATGTAGCGAAACTTGCCCTTGATGCTGCCAGCCTCGGTCTGCTGCGAGCGCCCGCCCGCCTTCGCGATGCCGAAGTCGATCAGCTTCACGTGCCCCTGATACGCGAGCAGCACGTTCTGCGGGCTCACGTCGCGGTGCACGACGCCGAGCAGCTCGCCGCGGTCGCCCTTCGTCTCGTGCGCGGCGTGCAGCCCGTCGGCGACCTTCATGATCACGCTCGTCGCGATCTCCGCCGACAACATCCGCTTCCGCCGCGCGAGCGCGCGCACGAGCATCGAGAGCGAGCTGCCGTGCACGTACTCCATCACGAGGAAGTACGTGCCCTCCGCCTCGCCGAGCTCTTCGACGTGCACGACGTTCGGGTGAACGATGCGCGCCGAGAGCAGCGCCTCGTCGACGAACATCCGCACGAAGGACGGATCCGTCGCGAGGTGCGGGTGCACGACCTTGATCGCGACGAAGCGCTGAAACCCCGCCGCGCCGCGCCGGTGCGCGAGGAACAGCGTGGCCATCCCGCCTGACTTCAGGCGGGCGACGATCTCGTACTCACCGATTCGGTCGCCGAGCTCGAACACGCGCGAAGTCTCTCTCTCGACTGCCCGACCGGAGGTTCGCCCGGTCGCGCCTCAGTTCCCGCTGACGCAGGCCTGCTGCAGCTCGAGACGCAGTGTATACGGAGAACACTCGAACGCGGGCGCTCCAACGCCGCGCACCGTCACGAAGTAGCTCCCGCTGTCGTTGATGCCGAGCGGATTGCAGTTCCCGTCGATGACCGCGTCGCGCGCACCGGAGGCGCCCGCCGCGACCGTCGTGCAGGTCCCGTCTCCGCAGGTCGTTCCCGGATTGACACACACCTGATAGGAGCCGGCGCTCGGCGGCACGGTCAGCGTCGCGATCAGCCGATAGTCCTCGTCGGTGTTGAGAAAGCCCGAGCAGCCGCAGCTCGAGTCGTTCTCGACCCAGTCGACGCGGTACACGTCCACGTCGCCCGCGCCGTAGATCGTCGGCGTGAGCGTCTGCAGCGACACCCGCCCGGGCTCGTTGAAGGTGCCCATCGCCGGCAGCGTCCGCGGGGCGGCGCAGGTGTTGTTGGGCTCGAGCGCGTCGCCCGAGAGCCCCTCGTCCGTCTGCGCGTCGCAGTCGTTGTCGAGGTGGTCGCAGATCTCGGTCGTCGCCGCGCGCGGCACACACGTGATCTGCGCCCCCGCGTCACAGACGAGCGTCGTGTTGGCGCACTGCCCGACGCCGCAGCCCTGCGAGTTCATCGCGGGCGTGTACGGGTCGCAGCGCCCGGGCGTCGTGCCCGCGCAGCCCGCGAGGATCTGGCAGCTGTTGTCGCAGTCGAGCACGGGCGCGCCAGGGAGCGTGCGGGGCGCGCAGAGCACCGCCGCCGTCTCGCACGCCGCGCTGCCGTTGCAGTCCACCTCGCCGCCGGGCACGTCGGCGACCTGATTGCAGATGGCGCCCACCGTCGCGCCCGTGGGCGCGGTGAAGTACGCCGCACAGCTGACGCCGCCGCACTCGACCGACGGGTCCGTGCCCGCCGGGATGTTCGCGCAGTCGCCCTCGCTGCCGGCGACGTTGCACGCGCGGCAGGTGCCGCCGCACGCGCTCGTGCAGCAGAGCCCGTCGACGCAGGAGAGCCCCGTCCCGCACTCCGAGGTGAGGCTGCACGACGCCGCCTTCGCGCCGCGCGACTGACACACGCCCATCGGGTTGCAGAACGCGGTCGGGTCGCAGTCGGCGTCGAGCGCGCAACTCGCCGCGCACGCGGGCGCGCTCTGCGTCACCGCGCTCGTGCACGACACCGACGGATAGGTGCCGCAGTTGTTGGCCTCGAGCCCCGCGCAGCCCGAGTCGTCGCCGACCGTCGGCCCGATCGCGCACTGCTTGCTCGGCGTGCAGACGGCGTCGATGCGGTCGCCTTGGCAGCTCGCGGGGCTCGTGCAGAGCGACGGGCGCCCGTAGGTCGCCGCCGCGCAGTCGCTCGCCATGTTGCAGCATTCGCCGGTCGCGCAGCAGAAGCCGTTGCCGCAGTACGAGCTGAGGCAGTCGCTCGCCTCGTCGCACGCGCGCCCTGGGTCGAGGTCGGGCACGCACGCGAGCGCGTCGCAGTGCGCGCCCGGGTCGCACTCCGCGTCCGAGGTGCACGCCGCCGCGCAGAACGGCGCGGGCTGATCGCTGCCGCCCGAGCAGTAGCGCGACGGATACGGCCCGCAGTCGCTCGCGAGCACTCCGCCGTTGCACGCCGTGTCGTCGGGCACGTTGGTCACGGTGCTGCACACGTTCGCGAGGCACACCGCCGCGTCGCGCGTGCCCTGACACGCAGCCGGCGCCTCGCAGCGCGGCGCGGTCGAGTAGCTCGAGGGGCAGTCGGTCGGGCGCACGCAGCAGTCGCCGCCCGTGCAGCAGACACCGCTGTTGCAGTAGTCGCTCGTGCAGTCGGAGAGCTCGTTGCACGACTCGCCGTCCGCGAGGTCCGGCAGGCACACGGTGTCGCAGTGCGCGCCAGCGTCGCACTCGGCGTCCGAGGTGCAGACCGACGGGCACGGCGGCGCGCTCTGCGTCGCGGTGCCCGCACAGCGCGCGGGCCGGAAGAAGCCGCACTCGTTGGCGACGGTGTCGCCCGTGCAGCCACGGTCGTCGGGCACGCCGGCGACGGTGCCGCAGATGTTGTCGGTGCACGCCGCCGCGCCCGTCGTGCCCTGGCACGTCGCGGCGTCGTCGCAGGTCGTGATGAAGCCGCCCGTCACCGGGCAGTCGCTCGCCGCGCTGCAGCAGATGCCGCTCGCGCAGCAGAAGCCGTTGTCACAGTGCCCGACGCTGCAGTCGGTGTCCTCGTCGCAGGTGTTGCCGCTGACGACGTCGGGGACGCAGACGCTCGCGTCGCAGTGCGCGCCCGCCGCGCAGAGCATGTCGTCGTCGGCGCCTGCGGCGTTCGCGCAGGACAGCGCGCAGGTCGTGCCCTCGCTGCCGCCGCCCGCGCACGCGTAGAGCGCGCAGGTCGTGTGCACGCCGGGCTCGCACGCGCCGGAGGCACACGAGCCGGGGCCGATCTCCTCGTAGGCGCCGCCCGCCGCCGCCTCGACGCAGTCCTGCTCGCCGCAGTCCGTCGCGAGCTCGTCGGTGATGCCATCGCAGTCGTCGTCGAGCGCGTTGCAGAGCTCGAGCGCCGCGGGATTGACGGCGATGTCGCTGTCGTTGCAGTCGAGCCCGCTGCAGCCGATGCCGTCGCCGTAGCCGTCGGCGTCCTCGTCGATGCAGCAGCTACCGGCGACCGGGCTGCACGCGTAGGCGCCGCCCGCGGCGTTCGTGCACTCGAAGGCGCGCGGGCAGTCGGGCAGCTCTCGGTCACACGTCGGCACGCACGCGCGCTCGCCCGTCGGCAGCGCGAGGCAGCGCGCGAGCGGGCCGCAGTCGCCGTCGAGCGCGCACGGCTGACACGTCGCCTGATACACGAGCGGGCCGCCATCGACCCCGAGGTCGCGCCCGAGATCAGGGCCGAGATCGGCCACGCCGAGGTCCGGGAGCCCGAGGTCGCCGGCGTCCGCGCCCGCGGGCGGCTTGTCACCGCCACCACACGCGGCGAGCGCGACAGCCGCGCCGAAGACGAGCGCGACGAGCCCGAGCGAACGAATCGGTGACGCCATGATCCCCCCTGAAAAATAAGATACCCACACCATCCTAGCCCCTCCGTACAAGCCCTGTCACGAGGGACGTTTGTGTTGCAACCTACGAGCGCGGAGAGACGCCGACCTCGAGGGCTTGCTACGCTCAGCCTCGAGAAGTCGGCCCAGGCATGCACGCATCTCAGACGATCGGTTTGGTCGCGACGGTCGTGTCGCTCTACGTCGCCCTGCTGAGCCAGCGCTTCTCGCGGGCGCCGGGCTGGCGCGAGCAGCGCTTCTTCGCGCTGATCGCCCTGTCGGGCGCGGCGTACACGCTCGCAGGCGCCCTGCCCGACTCGGTCGTTCTCTACGCGACGCAGATGCAGATGGTGATCGCCGGCTGGCACCTCGCGGCGTGGATCCGCTTCAGCGCAGCGTGCCTCGGACACGCGCCCACGGGCGGCGAGAAGTGGCTGATGGGCGCCGTGATCGCCACGAGCCTCGGGGCGCTGATCCCTGGCGCGTACCTGACGGGCGTCGTGACGTCGCACTCCATCGTGCTGTTCGAGGCGCGCTACGCCGACGCCGAGCCGACCACCCTCGGGATCGCGGCGATGGGCATCTTCTGCGTGACGCTCGGGTGGCTGCTGGCGCGCTTCGTCATCGCCTGGCGCCGCGGCGTGCCGCGCACCGGCATTCACGCGCTCGGCCTGATCGGGCTCTCCCTCGCGGGGCTGAACGACGCGGTCGTCACCACCTTCGAGGCCGGGATGCCGTACCTCCTCGACCTCGGCTTCATGCTGCCGATCGCGACGGTCGGCTACGCGCTCACGGCGCGCTTCGTCGAGGACGCGCGGGCGCTCGAGCGGCTCAGCGCAGAGCTCGAGTCCGCGGTCGGCGAGCGCACTCGCGAGCTCGCGCGCAGCCAAGAGGCGCTGCACCGCGCGGAGAAGCTCGGCGCCATCGGACAGCTCGCCGCCGGCGTCGCGCACGAGGTCAACAACCCCGCCGCCGCGATCGCCGCGAACCTGCGCTACCTCGAGGAATTCGTCGAGTCACACGGCGCGCTCCCCGACGACGGAGTGCGCTGCCTGCAAGAGTCCCGCGGCTCGATCGAGCGCATCACGCGGGTCGCGCGGCAGCTCCTCGACGCCGGGCGCCTCGCGGGGAGCAGCGCGACCGAGACGCACGCAGTCTCCTTGGCGGAGGTCGCGAGGGAGGCCGCGCGCCTCGCGAGCCCGCACTACGGCAAGCGCGTCGCGCTCATCCACTCGGTGCCCGCGGAGCTCTTCGGCCGAGGGCAGGAGCCCGCGCTCGTGCAGATCGTCGCCAACCTCGTGGTGAACGCCGCGCAGGCGATGCCCGCGGAGCGCACCGACGGCCGCGTCGAGCTGACCGCGGCGCGCGTCGGCGACCGAGTCGAGCTCGTCGTCTCGGACAACGGCAGCGGCATGAGCGAGGCGACGCTCGGGCGGCTCTTCGAGCCGTTCTTCAGCACCAAGCCCTTCGGCGAGGGCACGGGCCTCGGGCTCGCCGTGTCACGCGGCCTCGTGATGGCGCTCGGGGGGCAGCTGCGCTTCACCAGCCGACTCGGCGAGGGCTCGCGCGCGGTGCTCGACCTGCTCGCGGCCGAGACGCCCCCGCGGCAGGAGCGCACCCCGCCGGTCGAGCGGACGACGCCCGCCGGGCGCGCACGCCGCGTGCTGATCATCGACGACGACCCGGAGCTTCGCTCCGCGCTGCGTCGCTGCCTCAAGGACCGCTACGAGGTCACGCTCGCCGACGGCACCGAGGCGGCGCTGACGGCGCTCGAGCGGGACCGCGAGTGGGACCTGATCGTGTGCGATCTGATGATGGCGGACGGCGGCGGCACGCGCGTCTACGACACGCTCCACGCGAGCGCGCCCGACCTCGCGGCGCGGCTCGTCTTTCTCACCGGGGGCGCGGTGACGAACGAGGCGCGCGACTTTCTCGCCCGGCAGCCTCAGCCCGTCTTGTATAAGCCTCTCGACCTCGCGGCCCTCGCTCACTTGGCAGAGCGTGTCTCCGCGGGCTCCTCCGCAAGCGAGCCATGACCCACTTTCTCCGCGCAGCCCCAGCACTCCGAGGCGACCGAGCGCGGAGGCTCGCGGGGCTGCTCGCGGGGCTGCTCGCGCTCCCGACCCTCGCGCACGCCCAAGCGTCGACAGGCGCTGCGGCGGCGAGCACGGCGGCGACAGCCGCAGCCTCTTGGTACGACGCGACGCCGCTGCTCGTCTCGCTGCGCCCCGCCGAGCGCGCCGGCGCCGCGCAGGCTGCGGGCGTCGCGCACGCCGAGGACCTCCCGCTCTACGACCTGAGCGTCG
>CAIUAC010000739.1 GCA_903896985.1 uncultured Sandaracinus sp. | reverse complement strand
TCGTACAGCCCGCGAGCCGCGCCTGCGACCTGCTCGCCTACCCATCCAGCCGCGTTCCCCGCGCGCTGCGCGAGCGACGGGCCTTCGTCGTCGATGAGGGTGTACCCCTCCTTCGTCAGCGCGCGCTGCAAGTACTCGCCCGTGACGCTGCCCGTCTCGCCAGCAGCGTTCCGCACGCGGTACTTCTGCCCAGCGATGGCGTCGTACGCGCCCGACGTGAAGCCCATGCGCCCATCGTCGGCGCTGAGTTCTACCGGCTGCCCTTCGTGGTCGTTGAAGCGCGGCATGGCCGTTACGGCTTCGCGTCAGGCACGAACGGGACGCTGCCACCAGGGGTCGCAGGCGTCGGAGCGGTTGGGGAGGGAGCGGTCGGGGCGGTGCCGCCTTCCTGCAAGAACCGGAAGTGCGGCTCCCCCGACGAGTCCGTACCCTTGAACACGGGCGTCGCGTTGACGTGGTTCAAGATTTCCCCTCGCAGTTGACGGAACGTGTCGATCTGCCCTCGTAGGATGTCCACCCCGTTCGGGCCAAGGATCGTGCCGTCTGGCTTCTGCAACAGGTCGGCAGAAGTCAACGCTCCCGTCGCGCCGAGAGCGCGTCGAATCACCGGGTCCGACGCTCGGTTCGAGTGCGACAGCGCCGCGCTCATGCCCTGCGCGCTCTCCGAGAGGTTGTCGATCTTGACGCGGATTTTCTCGGCGTTCGCCGCGCGACTCTTTGCCGTGCTCACAAGCGGGATGAGTTCGTCCATGCGCTGCGTGAGCACATCCACCGCTGGCGTGAACTTCTGCACGAGTTCGTGGTCCTTTTTATTCGGCACCCACATGTACTCGTTCTCTCCACCGCGAGCGACCTGCTCCACCGGAGCCTCGCCGTGCGTGGCCCCTCGCTTCGCGTCTGCACGCAACTGCGCGATGCCTTCGTGCGACATGTTCGCCTCGTCGCCCGCGCGCTGATGGATCGCCTGCGCCGTGTTTACGTCGCCGCTCGCCATCAACTTCTCATAGACTTTCACGGCCTCGCCTCGGTGGTTCGTCCCTCCATGCATGGCGAACTTCCGCTTCTCGCCAAGGCCGCCATGACCGAGCGCCGCGAGGTTCTTTGCCGCGTCGGACCTGGCCTTCTCCATGTCCGTCTCCGTGTGCATCACGGAAGCGCGCGTCACGCGAGGGTTCGGGTCTTGGTCGTAGGGGCCAGGGTACTTGCGCTCAAGCGCAGCCGCCGCAGCCGCTACCGGGCTTGCAGGAGCGGCCTGCGCGACGGGGGCGGCAGGGGCCGCAGTATCCGCAGGCGTCTCGCGCATCACGTCCGCGATGCCGCCCGACAGCGGCGACTCCGCATCCGACTGGTTGAGGTTCCCGCGCGTGCCTCGCTTGTCCATCAGCTCGCGAAGCGTGCGCTGAGCCTTCGTCTCCGGCGCAGCAGGCGCAGCAAGCGTCTTTACGAACGCGCGCAACTGCTGCTGCGGAGTCCCCTTCGGCTTGGCACCGTGCTCGGCAGGCTTCGCAACGGTCGGCGCTTGCGGCTCCGCTTGCTGCTGCGCCGCTTGCCTGTCCGTCCCGTAGAGCGGAGGCCCGCCCTCCATCGGCGCGTTCTCGGCCTTGCGCTGCTCGAGCGCAAGCTGAGCGTCTACCGCCGCCTGCCGGAGCGCCTGCACCTTGTCCGCGTCGGTGCGCCCGACCGCGCCCATCGTGCCAGCGCGCCCGAACTGCTCGGCCAGCAACTTGACCGCTTCGAACTTGTTCGCGTCGAGCCGCTTGGCGTTCTCTTGCGCCACATCGGTCCCGCCAAACGCCTTCGACATGGACCCGCCCATGTCCTGCAACCGCTCACCGAAGGTCGCGTCGTGCGTTCCCTCCATGCCGCGCAGTAGCGCGTCAGCGCGCGCGTACAGCTCGTCCTGCCGCGCCTGCTGCTGCTGCGCCGACAGCCCGTAGTCCCCGATGTTCGCTTCGCGCGCGCCTACCGCTTGATGCGCGGCGTACGTCTGCGCGGGCGCAACAGCAGACTCGATCGCTTGCTTCGCCTGCGCCGCTCCGCTCGCTGCGTCCAGTTGCGAGTCTACGATGGCGCGGTTCGCCGGGTCGAGCGACGTGACCTCGCGCCCCGTAAGCGCCATGCGCGCGGGCGTGTCGCGCATCCCGCTCAGTTGTTTGGCGTAGTCCAACAACTCCGCGCGAGCCGACTCGCCTACCGCTCGCGCTATCAGCGTTGGTACCAGGGGATTCGCGCCATCCGCGCCGCCGCCTTCCCCGGTCGGGGGGAACATGCCAGGAGGCAGCACAGGCGTGCCGCCAGCGCCAGGCGTGCTCATGCTAGGCCGGATGCTCATGCCAAGGCGCAATTCTTCCTCAGTAGGCACGGCTCAACCCCCCGGCTTCTTCCCGCCGCCGCCCATCATGCTGCCGCCCATGACGTTCCACTCCTTCTGCGCGTTCGCGGCGTTCGCCTGCTGCGTCGCCTGGTTC
>CAIUAC010000738.1 GCA_903896985.1 uncultured Sandaracinus sp. | reverse complement strand
GTGGGCGCGGGCTTCCGCGTGCGCGCCGAGTCGAGCGCGCGCGCCGCGGCCGTGGGCGTCGGCCTCGGCCTCTTCGTCGAGATGCCGGTGCGCGAGGCGGCGGCGCTCGTCCGCGGCGCACGCCCGGGCGCGCTCAACCAGGCGCTGATGGAGCTCGGCGCGACCGTTTGTGCTCCAACGAAGCCGCGCTGCGGCGCGTGCCCGCTCCGCGCGGGCTGCGCGGCGCTCGCGGCGGGGCGCGCGGAAGACCTGCCCGTCGCCCGCGCGAAGAAGGCGCCGAAGGACGTGCGCATGGTCGCCGTCGTCGCCGACGACGCGCGGGACGCGAGCGCGGTGTTTCTCCTGCGAAGCGACGCCGCGCTGTTCGGCGGGCTCTACGGGCTGCCTGCCCGCGAGGGCGAGGGGCGCGACGCCGCGCGCGCGGCGCTGACGAGCGCGGGGCTCACGGCGACGCTCGAGCGCGCGCCGGCGGGCGAGGTGCTGCACGTGCTCACGCACCGCCGCCTGCACGTCGAGGTCTGGCGCGCGAGCAGAGCCCGCGTGAAGCGCGCGTCCGAGCGCACCCGCAGCGTCCGGCGCGACGCGCTCGACACGCTCGGCACCTCGACGCTGACCCACAAAGTGCTCGCCTGCGCGGACGCCGAGTAGCGCAGCCCGCGCCGGTCGAGCGACCTTCGCCCGTCGCCTTTCGCCCGCCTTCTACAGGACGATCGTGCGGCGCCCTTCGACGATCACGCGCCGCTCGAGGTGCGCGCGCACCGCCCGCGCGAGCACGACGCGCTCGACGTCGCGCCCGACGCGCACGAGCTCTTCGGGGCCCATGCCGTGATGCACGCGGGCGACGTCCTGCTCGAGGATCGGGCCCTCGTCGAGGTCCTTGGTCGCGTAGTGCGCCGTCGCGCCGATCAGCTTCACGCCGCGCTCGAACGCCTGGTGATACGGCTTGGCGCCTTGAAACGCGGGCAAAAAACCGTGGTGGATGTTGATGACGGGCGGCGCCTCGGCGAGGAAGGTGTCCGAGAGGACCTGCATGTAGCGCGCGAGCACGACGAGCGTGACGTGGTGCTTCTTGAGCAGCGCGAGCAGCTGCGTCTCTTGCGCGCGCTTGGTCTCGGCGTTGACGGGCAGCGTGTAGAACGGCAGGCGGAAGCCCTCGGCGACGGGCTCGAGCGTCGGGTGGTTCGAGACGACGAGCGCGATCTCGCAGGGCAGCTCGCCCTGCTTTTGTCGCAGCACGAGGTCGTAGAGGCAGGAGCTCTCCTTGGTGACGAGGAGCGCGATCTTCTCCTGCACGTCCGAGTAGCCGACGCTCCACGTCGCGCCGAGCTCCGTCGCGAGCTTGCCGAACGCCTGCTCGAGCGTGCGCCGCGAGGTCGACTCGCCGAGCACCGCGAGGGCGCGCGGCTTGGCGAGCCCCTCGAGGTCGATGACGATGCGCATGTAGAAGCGCTTCGCGTCGCTCTCGACCTTGGAGGCGTGGTTTGAGGAGTCGACGATGTTGACGCCGAGGTCGAAGAAGAAGCCCGCGAAGCGGGCGACGAGCCCCGGCTGATCGGGGGCGGAGAGGAGAAAAGAGGCCTGGGGACGCTGCATCGCGCGCGAGGATAGCAGCCGCCGTCGCGACGCCAGGCGCCGAGAACACTGGCGGCCGGGGCGCCCTTCAGTTTTACTTCGCCATCATGCCGACCGAGCCGACGCCCACGCCGCCCGACGCCGCGAAGAACGCCCAGCCAGCTTCGACTACGCAGCCAGACACCACTGCGCAGCCAGGCACCGCAGCGCGGCCCGCGTCGTCCGCCCCGACCATCGCGCCGTATCTGACGAGCGGCGGCGGGCTCCTCCCGGCGCTCGGGCGCGCCTGGCTCAAGCTCAACCACTGGACCTGCAGCCCGAAGATGCCCGGCGTCACCAAGGCCGTCCTCGTCGCGGCGCCGCACACGTCCAACTGGGATCTGCCGTTCTCGCTGGCGCTCTCGGCGGTGCTCGACATCAAGATCAACTGGGTCGGCAAGCACACGCTCTTCAAGCCGCCGCTCGGCTGGCTGATGCGGGCGATCGGCGGCGTGCCCGTCGACCGCCGCGGGCGCAACGACTCCGTCAAGAACATCGCGGCGCTCTTCGAGGGGCGCGAGCACCTGATGCTGATGGTCCCGCCGGAGGGCACGCGCGGGAAGACCAAGCGCTGGAAGACCGGCTTCTATTACATCGCCGTCGAGGCGAAGGTGCCGATCGTGCTCGGCTACGTCGACTACGGGAACAAGATCGGCGGGCTCGGGGAGATCTTCTGGCCCACCGGCGACATCGAGAAGGACTTCGAGTATCTCCGCAAATTCTATGGCGGGATGAAGGGGAAATTCCCCGAGCTGCAGGGCGAGATCACGCTCGAGGGGTGACGCCCTGCCGAGGGCCCCCTCGGCGCGTACCTAGCGGCCGAGGGCGCGCTCTCGACGGCGCTGCTAGCGCGTCTTCCACGCGCGGCGCGCGAACGCGAACAGCGCGCCGAGCAAGATCAGCTCACCGAGCGAGCGCGCGCGGAAGAGCCAGCGGCTCTCGATGCGCGGGTCCTCGATCTGCACGCCGTACATCCCCGTCATCGCGCCGATCGCGAGCGTGATGACGACGATGGTGACGCCGGCGTAGAGCGCGACGACGAGCGACCAAGGCTCGGGCTCGCCCTCGCGCGCGCTGACGTAGGGCGCGGCGGCGAGGAGCAGCGCGGCGAGCAGGGCGCTCGCGTCCCGAAGCTGCGCGACGGGTCCGGGCAGCACGCCGAGCCACCAAGGGCTCGACGGGCCCTGCGCGGCGAGCGTGTGTACGACGACGCCGACGACCGCGACCGCGAGCATCGCGAGGGCGAGCTTGACCGTGGCGCGGCCGGCGAGCGAGAGGGTCATCGCCGGGCGAGATAGCACGATTGGCCGCGTCTCGCGGGTCTGGTACACCGCCGCGATGCTCGACGCCCGCTACGTGACGGATCATCTCGACGAGGTGCGCGCTTCGCTCGCGCGCCGTGGCCCCGGGGCGGCTCATCTGCTCGACGACGTCGCGCCGCTCGCCGTGTCGCGCCGCGAGCTGATCGTCGCGCTCGACGCGCTCCGCGCGCAGAAGAACGAGGTCAGCGCGTCCCTCGCCAAGCTCGACAAGAAGGGCGAGGAGTTCCTGCGCGCGCGCGACGCGATGAAGGTCGTCGGTGAACAAACGAAGTCGCTCGAGGTGCGCCTCGCGGCGGTCGAGGCGGAGCTCGAGGACAAGCTCCTGAACATCCCGAACCTGCCGCACGAGACGGCGCCGGACGGCACCTCGGAGGCGGACAACCCCGTCGTGCGCGTGTGGGGCGAGAAGCCTGAGCTCGCGTTCGCGCCGCGCGATCACGTCGCGCTCGGCGAGGCGCTCGGCATCCTCGACTTCGAGCGCGGCGCGAAGATCAGCGGCACACGCTTCACCGTGCTGCGAGCGCACGGCGCGCGGCTCGAGCGGGCGCTGATGTCCTTCATGCTCGACGTGCACTCGAACGAGCACGGCTACGAGGAGATCTGGCCGCCCGTCCTCATCAAGGACAGCGCCGCGCGCGGCACCTCGCAGCTGCCCAAATTCGCGAAGGATATGTTCAAGCTCGAGCGCTTCGAGGAGGGCGAGGGCGCGCGCACGCTCTACCTCGCGCCGACGGCGGAGGTGCCGGTGACGAACCTGCACGCCGACGAGATCCTCGAGGGCGCCGCGCTGCCGATCGGCTACACGGCGTACACCGCGTGCTTCCGCAGCGAGGCGGGCAGCCACGGGCGCGACACGCGCGGGCTGATCCGGCAGCACCAGTTCGACAAGGTGGAGCTCGTGCGCTTCGTGACGCCCGAGACGGCGATGGCCGAGCACGCGAAGCTCACCTCGCACGCCGAGGCGATCTTGGAGAAGCTCGGGCTGCACTACCGCACGATCGAGCTCTGCTCGGCGGACCTCGGCTTCGCCTC
This sequence comes from uncultured Sandaracinus sp., assembly GCA_903896985.1. GTDB lineage: Bacteria > Myxococcota_A > Polyangia > Polyangiales > JADJQN01 > CAIUAC01. The sequence goes on along the minus strand of CAIUAC010000738.1, from coordinate 2,492 downwards.
GCGCAAGACGTTCGACCTCGAGGTGTGGCTGCCGGGGCAGGACGCGTACCGCGAGATCTCGTCGTGCTCGTGGTTCGGCGACTTTCAGGCGCGCCGCGCGAAGATCCGCTTCCGGCGGGAGGCGGGCGCCAAGCCCGAGCTCGTGCACACGCTCAACGGCTCCGGGCTCGCCATCGGGCGCACGCTCGTCGCGATCCTCGAGCAATATCAGCAGGCGGACGGCACCGTGCGGATCCCCGAGGTGCTCGTGCCGTACATGGGCGGCGTCCGCGTGATCACGCCGAAGGCGCGCTGAAGAGCTGTCGAAAAATGCCCGATAGCGGCTTACGTCCTCACGCAGACCCTGCGAAATACAGGAGTATTCCTCGGGTCTGCGCTCCGGGCGCGCTCGCTCTCGGACTATTTTTCTACAGCTCTTGAGGGCAACGCACTTCGGTGTCGGCGGGGCGCGCGGCCGCGTTAGGATGCGCGCCATGTACCTCCAGATTCTCCAGCAGATGAAGAAGCAGCTAGGGCAGCTCAACCTCTGGCTCGACGCGGCGACGGCGTACGCCGAGTCGAAGAAGTTCGACCCGAACGTGTTCGTCGGGATGCGCCTCGCGCCGGACCAGTTCGCGTTCGCGCGGCAGGTGCAGATCGCGTGCGACACGACGAAACTCGGCGCCTCGCGCATCACCGGCAAGGTCGCCCCGTCGCACCCGGACGACGAGCAGACGATCGAGCAGCTTCGCGCGCGCGTCGTCTCGGCGATCGAGTACCTCGACACCTTCGTGCCCGCGGACTTCGACGGGCTCGCCGAGCGCATCGTCACGAACCCCCGCTGGGAGGGGAAGGTGATGTCGGCGCACGACTACTTCATCGAGCACGTGATCCCGAACTTCCACTTCCACGTCACGCACGTCTTCGCGATCCTGCGGCACAACGGCGTGAGCATCGGCAAGAAGGACTTCCTCGGGCCGCTCTCGCTGCGCACGCCCTGAAGAGCTGTCGAAAAATGCCCGATAGCGGCTTACGTCCTCACGCAGACCCTGCGAAATACAGGAGTATTCCTCGGGTCTGCGCTCCGGGCGCGCTCGCTCTCGGACTATTTTTCTACAGCTCTTGAGCCCGAGGCGCTTCGACGCCGCTCCTCTACGCCGCGTCCGGCTCGCGCCGATCGTTGGACCTCAAACGGTCTGCGCGCGCTGGCGGATCAGCCCCTCTTGCGCGGTCGACGCGACGAGGCGCCCGTCCTGCGAGAAGATGCGCCCACGGACGAGCCCGCGCGCGCCGTGCGCCGAGGGGCTGTCGATGACGTGCAGCAGCCACTCGTCGACGCGGAACGGCTGGTGGAACCACATCACGTGATCGAGGCTGGCGACCTGCATCCCGGGCGTCAGCCAGCTCACGCCGTGCGGCAGGAGCGCCGTCGTCAGGAACGAGTAGTCCGAGACGTACGCGAGCAGGTAGCAGTGGAGCGCCTGGTCGTCGGGGAGCTTGCCGATCGTGCGCAGCCAGACCATCCGCGACGCGGGCTTCTCCTGCGGGAGAAACGGGTCGTCGTCCTCGTTCACCTGACGCATCTCGAACGGGCGCTCGGCGAGCGCGCGCTCGCGGAAGAACTTGGGCAGGCGCGCGGCGTACTTGGCGAAGTGCTCGCGCTCCGTCGGCATCGACTCGGGCGGCGGCGCCTCGGGCATCGCGTCGGCGTGCTCGAAGCCGTCCTCGTGCTTCTGGAACGACGCGGCGAGGTTGAAGATCGCCTTGCCGTTCTGCACGGCGACGACCCGGCGCGTCGTGAAGGACGAGCCGTCGCGGATGCGATCGACCTCGTACACGATCGGCCGATCGACCGCGCCGGGCCTCAGAAAATAGGCGTGCAGCGAGTGCACATGCCGGTCGCTCGGGACCGTCTGCACGGCGGCTGAGAGCGCCTGCCCGAGCACCTGCCCGCCGAAGACCGTGCCCCAGCCGAGGTCCTGGCTCTGCCCGCGAAAGAGATCCGCTTCGATGCGCTCGAGCCCGAGCTGTTCGACCAATTGCGCGAGGACGTTCGACATCGGGGGCCTATAGCGTCGGGCTCCGGAGCGTGCACGCGCACGGCTGCGTGCGATGCTCGCGCTCGCCGTGACCGACGACGCGCTGATGCTCGAAGAGAACGTCCCGCTCGCGCCGCGGACGACGCTCGGCGTAGGCGGCGCGGCCGAGTGGTTCTGCGCGGTGCGCTCGGAGCGCGCGCTGCTCGACGCGCTCGAATTCGCGCGTCGCCGGGCGTTGCCCGTCACGGTGCTCGGCGGCGGCTCGAACGTCGTCGTCGCGGACGCGGGCGTGCGCGGGCTGGTGCTGCACCTCGCGCTGCGTGGCGTCGCGCTGCGGGAGCTTGGGCTGCAGGAGCACGGCGAGCGCGTGCTGCTGACGGCGGCTGCGGGCGAGCCGTGGGACGAGGTCGTCGCGCGCTCCGTCGACGAGGGGCTCGCGGGGCTCGAGGCGCTGTCGGGGATCCCCGGGCTGAC
>CAIUAC010000737.1 GCA_903896985.1 uncultured Sandaracinus sp. | reverse complement strand
CGACGCGGTGCAGGCTGTCGGGAGAGCCGAGGTGGAGGCACCACGAGGCCGCGCCTGGCTCGAGACGGATCTCCTTCACGCGGTCGGTCACTTCGGCGTCGCGACCGCCGCTCGGAGACGAAAGCCGGTAGCGGGCGCCGTCGACGCTGCCGTGGGCGCAACCCGCGGTGCAGCTGCCCCCGGACGGCGCGCTCCGGGCGACGGCGCTGCACCAGGCTGACCTCGCCCATGCGGACGCAGTGCGGGCGCGACGACCGGGGCGGGCGGCGCAGGCGGCTCGCCGTGCTCGATGCGCAGCGTGTACATGCGCGTCGCGCTCGCGCGCTCGCCGCGGCGCTCGGTCGTCGCGCTCACCGTGAAGCAGGTCGTGTGCGCGGGCGCGTCGACGATCGTCGGCAGCGTCTCGCCGACGCCGGGACCCGCCGAGTCCGCCTGCGTCTCTACGCCGGTCGAGCGCTCCGTCGACGCGAGCACGAGGTCGAGCCCCTCGACGCCGTCCACGCTCGCCCGCACGTTCGTCGCGTCCTCGGCGAGGCAATACACGTCGTGATCGTCGTTCCAGCCGATGTGCCCGCGTCGGCGCGCGCCGAGGCGCACCTCGTCGGCGAGCTCGAACGAGTCGTTCACTTCCGTCTCTTCGTCGGGGCCCGGCGTGACGAAGCTCCACTCGATCGTGTACGGGTCGCTGACGTTCTCGGTCGGGGCCTCGCCCGCGCGCCAGTACTCGCGGACACGCAGGTAGTACGTGGGCCCCTCCATCGGGAACGCTGGCACCTCCTCGGCACCGCCGCGCCCTCGCACATCGGCGCGCAGCACGGGCGTGACGTTCCCCGCGCGCACCACGTCGACGACCGTGTCCATGTTCGGCAGTCCGCTCACCGAGAAGCGCAGATAGCGCTCGCGCCCACCCGGATTGCGCAGGACGTAGACGTCCGCGTCGCTGTACGCGTCCGACAGGCGCTTGCCGAGATACGAGGTGAGCGGGTGTCCGGGCACGAGCAGGTTCGCGGTCGCCGGTTCGTTGTTCGGCTCGATCTCGGTCGTCGGCAGCGGGCCCTGATGCCCCCGCCAGAACCAAGCCCCGGCGGCGATCCCCCCGAGCAGCAGCGTCGCGAGCACCGCCGAGCGCACCCAACCGTAGCGGCGCAGGCGCGTCTCGTAGCGGTCGACGTCGCCGCGCGTCGCGACCGCGAGCACCGCGCGCCCACCGCCCGCCGTCGTCACGGACTCGTTGGCGGGCGCCGAGATCGAGCGCCCCGCGAGCCTCGAGGTCGAGTCGAAGCCCTCGCCGACGGACTCGAGATACGAGAGCAGATCGTCGCGGAAGTCCTCGGCGCGCTGATAGCGGTCGGCCGGGTCACGCTGCATCGCCTTGCGCACGATGTCGTCGCACTGCGGCGGCAGATCCTGGCGCGGGCTGCGCACCGACGGCAGCACGAGCGTCTCGGTCAGGTGCTTGGTCAGCACGCCGACGGGCGTCTGCGCGGTGAACGGCGGGACGCCGCAGACCGCCTTGTAGATCATCGCGCCGATCGCGTAGAGGTCCGCGCGCCCGTCGACCGTCTCGCCGCGGATGTGCTCGGGGGCCATGTAATACGGCGTGCCGACGAGCGCGCCGACGCGCGTGATGTCGCCGCCCTTCTGATCGCGGAGCTTGGCGAGCCCGAAGTCGAGCACCTTCACGAAGTCGGGCTGACTCCGCGAGTCGACGACCATGATGTTCTCGGGCTTCAGGTCGCGATGCACGAGGCCGATGCCGTGCGCCTCGACGAGCGACGCGCAGACCTGCGCCGCGATGCGCGCGACGCGCACGAACGGCAGCGTGTGCTCGTGATGGATCATCCAGCCGAGGTCGCGCCCCGCGACGTACTCCATGACGAGGTACATCAGGTTGTCGTTGCGGCCGAAGTCGAAGATCTGCACCGTGTTCGGGTGCGAGAGGCGAGACGCGGAGTCAGCCTCGCGCTTGAAGCGCTTGATGACGTCCTTGTCGCGCGCGAGCTCCCCGTGGAGGAGCTTGACGGCCATCAGCTTGCCGATGCGCACGTGCTCGGCCTTGTAGACGACGCCCATCCCGCCGCGCCCGACGAGCGAGACCATCCGGTAGCGGTCGGCGATCACGGTCCCGACGAGCGGATCCGCCTCGTGGGTCGGCGCAGGCGGCGGCTGAGTCGGCGACGTCCCCGCGCGCGCGCGCTCGCCCTGTGGCGCGCCGCAGCGAGGACAGAACGCCACGTCGGAGGCGTTCATGCAGCCGCAGTCAGGACACGCGTGAAGCTCCAGCGTGTGCCCCGTGGGCTCGACCGCGGCGTGCGTCACGAGGGCAGCGGCAAGAGGTAGGTCGCGTCGATGCGCGGCACGGTGTTGACGCGCCCCGACTCGGAGCGGAACTGCTGCTGTCCCGCGACCGTCCCGAGGACCCTCACCCAGGTGTTCTCCGTGATCTCGGTCGCCGCGGGATAGGTCACCCAGAGTGAGCACTGCTCACCGCGCGGGCAGTCTCGCGCGAGCATCTGCACCACGCTGCGCCCGGCGCTGATCTCGACGTTGTAGACCCGCCCCTCGAGCGCGACGCGCTGCCCCTGATAGGTGAGCACGGCCGGGCTCAGGCGCGCGTAGGTGAGCGTGGCGTCGAACGTGAAGCTGCGCGCCTCGACGGCCAGATTCGCGACGCGCCGGAGGTCGAGCGTGACGGCCTGCGGCGCCTTGCCAGGCGCGCTCGCGACGATGCGCGGCGAGTGCTGACCGAGCGTGGCGAGCGAAATGTGCTGTAAAAACCTGCCCGCCGTCACGGGGACGGGGACGCCGTCCACGGTGACGGTCGCCGCAGGATCGACGACCCCGGCGAGCTCGACGCTGTCGCGGTCGGTGACGAGCGCGAGCCCGGGTCGATCGATCTGCATCGTCGTGACCGGGATCTGCGTCGTCACGGTGCCCTGCGCGACCATGCCGCCGGGCGGCGTGATCGAGTAGCGCGCGACGTGCGTGACGCGCCCGTCGCGGGCGCTCGCGGCGTCGACGGAATAGCGCTTCACGACGTGCCCCGTCGCAGGGAGCGGGAGCGCGACGCCGTCGAGCAGCACGGTCGAGCCCGGGCGCGCGTCGATCACGATCGCGATGCTCGGCTGCGGACCGATCAGCTCCGCGAGATCCGCGTGCACGCGGAAGTCGACGTCGAGCGCGATGTCGCGCGTCGCCGCCTCGCCGCCGGGCGCGATCACCGCGATGGCGACGGTGTTGGTGCCGACGTGCAGCGCGTCGGGCGCGAGCGGGAACGTCGCGCGCCCCGCGACGAGCGGGAGCTCCTGCCCGGCGAAGCGCAGCTTCGTGCCGGCGACGGCCGCAGGGACCTCGACCTGCAGCGCATCGCCCGCGTCCGTGCGCGTGACCGCGACGCGCACCTCTGGGCCGCCTCCGCGGAGCGCGAAGTACAGCCCGACGCCGCTCGCGACGAGCACGAGCAGCGCGACGAAGGCGAGCGCCGCGAAGAGCAGCCCGCGCCCGCCGCTCTTGCGCCCCGGCAGCTCGATCTCGTCCTCGTCGTAGGCGACCGGCGCGCGCACGCGCTGCGCGTGTATCGGCATCGCGGCCGGCGAGGGCGGGGGCGGCGCGGGCTGCGAGCGCATCAGATCGAGCTGCGCGACCGACATGCCGAGCATCGTGCGGTTCGTCTGCGGCGCGATGTTCTTCTTGGCGTCGGGCTGCGCGGGCTGCGGCTGCGCGGGCTGCGGCTGCGCGGGCTGCGGCTGCGCGGGCTGCGG
>CAIUAC010000736.1 GCA_903896985.1 uncultured Sandaracinus sp. | reverse complement strand
GACACCCGCCGCCGTGGGGAACGTCGTGTCCTCGCGGTTGTGGATGTAGGTCGTCAGCACGCCGCGCGTCGAGCCCGTGACGGGGATGAGCGTCCCGCGGCTCTGCACGTCCGTGGGCGCGACGCGACGGCAGCACGCGTAGCTGTAGGCCTGGCTGATGCTCGGGTCGTCGGAGCTGGAGAGCCACCACACTCGCCCGCCGTCGTTGTCCGAGAAGTTCCGCGTCCACACCGCGCGGCCGTAGAAGAAGTTGGGCCGCCAGCCGTCGTTGGCGGACATGAGCGCCAAGTATTGCGCCGCCGAGCAGAGGTCCCCGCCGACGCCCGCGCAGGTGGTGGCGGCGGTGTTCCAGTCCGTCGTGGACGTGCCGTCGTAGGCGAGCATGCAGACGCCGTTGCGCAGCAGGCCGGAGTCGCACGTCGTGTCGGCGCCCGTCGTGTCCGTCTGACAGGTCACGGTGCCGTCCGCCGCGATCGCGCGGATCGAGCTTCCGGCCGGGCAGGTCGCGGTGACGCGGCGCTGCACGTAGGTCGAGTCGACCGAGAAGTTCGTGCCCGTCAGCGCGAGGCCGGTGCCCGCCGAGTACGTCGCCCCCGCCGAGGCGCAGATGACGTCGCCGGCAGCGCCGATGGCGGTGACGGCCTGGCCGACGCCGCAGGTCCCGGTGACCCGCGCCTGGAGGCCGGTCGTGTCGAGGGAGAAGGTCGTGCCGGTGAGCGTCAGGCCCGCGCCCGCCGAGTACACCGTGCTCGCGCCGACGTCATCGACCTCGCAGGTGACGGTGCCGTCGGTCGCGATCGCGCGGATCGACTGGCCCGCCGGGCACGCCCCGGCGACGCGAAGCTGCACCGCCGTCGAGTCGACAGCGAACGCCGTCCCCGACAGCGTGAGGCCCGCGCCTGCCGAGTAGGTCGTGTTGTCGTCCGCCTCGCAGGTGACGGTGCCGTCCTCAGCGATCGCGCGGATCGACTGGCCCGCCGCGCACGTCCCCGAGACGCGCGCCTGGCTCGTCGCCGGGTCGACGCTGAACGTCACGCCGGCGAGCGCGAGGCCCGCGCCTGCCAAGTACGTCGTGTTGTCGTCGACCTCGCAGGTGACGGTGCCGCCGACTCCGACCGCGCGAATCGACTGCCCCGCGGGGCAGGTGCTGCCGATGCGCGACTGCACGATCGCCGTGTCGACGTCGAACTGCGTCCCGGTGAGGCTGAGCCCGGAGCCCGCGGTGTACGTCGTGCCGGGGGGACCGACGTCGTCGATCTCGCAGGTGACGGTGCCGTCCAGGCCGATCGAGCGGATCGACTGACCGGCCGGGCAGGTGCCGCTGACGCGCGTCTGCACGGTCGCGCTGTCCACGGCGAAGGTGTCCCCGGCGAGGGTCAGCCCGGTGCCTGCCGCGTAGGTGTTGCCGTCATCGGTGCCGTCCGCGAAGCCCGCCGGCAGATCGTTGATCTGCCCCCAGCTCACGTCGCCGTCGTAGGTGCTCGCGACCTGCGCGCGAAACGCGTACGGCACCGACGTCAGCGGGATCGGGTCCATCGCCTCGCCTGCCACGCTGACGCGGAGCGCCAGGTTCGCGGCGAACAGCGCGGGGTCGAGGTCGGTGTCGCTGCCGAGCGTCAGCGTGAAGAGCCCCGCGCGCGGCAGGACCGTCTGGTCCTCGGTCCACACGACGCGCGAGCCGTCGAGCAGCTCGAAGCGAAAGTTCGTGCTCACGACGACCGGGACGCCGGCCGCGTCACGCAGGATGCCCTGCACGGTGAGGGTGTGCGGGACGTCTTGCGCGCTCGCCGTCGCCGTCATCCCGAGGGACGCGAGGACCACCGCGAGGACCACCGCCGAAGCGCTGCGCCGAGTAGATTGCATTCGATATTCTCCCAGGTGTTCCTGCGCTGAGTCGGTCACGGTGCTTGAAGTCTCGCGGGGTCGGTCTGCGGCTGTACGCCGAGCTCGACGTCACGCGTCGGGGAGGTCGGCTGAGCCGCGGGCGCGACCGGGCCGATCGAGAGCTCCATCTGGAACCCCGTGGTCCGCCGCTGCACCGCGCCGCCCGACGACAAGCCCGCCGTCGGGCCAGGCGGGAGGTCGAGGTGCGGGCGACACACGCACTCGTCCGCCGTGCACGCGCCCGCCTCGTTGCCGGCGGCGACGCAGGTCTCGTTGCAGCGGGCCGCCTCACACGGGACCGTGACGGTGCCGCCGCGCCCGGCGCCGCAGCCCGACTGCGAGAGAACGATGAGGACCCAGCTCGCGAAGGCGACGTTGCGCATAAAGTTCCGCTCCCAGGGCATGCCACCGTCGAGGGTACGTTGAATCACTCGCCCACGTCGAGGGCAAACGAGGGACGGGCCGACCGCCGTGGGCCGAACAGGCCGCGCCGACGCCGCCCCCCGCCGAGCGGACGCCCGGCGAGGTCGAGCGCGATGCGCGCCGTCAGCTCTGCCCGCCGCCGAGGGGCGCAGGCCCGGCGCCCTGCGCCTCGCCTTGCTCGACCTTCGGCGCCGGCGCGCCGCAGTGCGGGCAGTTGAGCAGCTCCATCGCGAACGGGCCGTTGCAGTACTTGCAGAAGAGGCGCCCCGCGATGCTCG